>JASIGD010000355.1 GCA_030045295.1 Streptosporangiaceae bacterium | reverse complement strand
TCGATCCCATCCCGCGCTGTCCCGGTCTTGCCAATCACCGAAATTCGGTGACAACGTCTCACCCGCCCGGCGGCAAGCCCAGGACAGCACCGACTTCAATGACCCAAAGCAGGAGGCCCTTCAAACTGGCTAAGGGGCCGAGCTGTGACATCCGTCCCATCGAGCACCTCCCGGCGAGTTCCGCCATGCCAGTTACCAGAAGTAATGACGGCCGGTGGTAGCTCCGATCACCGGGGTCCAGGCCGCCCAGCATCTCAAGCCGGCGGTGCTCGAGCTCGGAGGGAAGAACCCGCTGATCATCCTGGAGGACGCCGACCCGGACCTCGCGGTCGACGCCGCCGCCAAGGGGGCCACCCTGCTCACCGGCGACGGAGCAATCGGCGGGCCGAACCGAACGCTCATCAGGCCAGTCGTACTCGCCGACGTGACCACCGATATGGACATCTTCGGCTCCGAGATCTTCGGTCCGGCGGCGGTCATCCACCCCGTCGACTCGGCTGAGGCCGCCATCGACCTGGCCAACGACACCGACTACGGGCTGACCGGGGGGGTCATCTCCCGAGACCTCAACGCGGCCTTGGACGTCGCCTCACGCGTGCAGTCAGGGATCATCCACGTCAACGACCAGGGCATCGGCGATGAGCCCATGGCCCCCTTCGGAGGCGTGAAGAACTCCGGCTACGGCAAGTTCGGCGGCACGGCCGGCATCGCATCGTTCACCGAACAGCGTTGGATCACGATCCAGCACACCGGTCGCCCCGGCTACCCATTCTAGGGAGGGCCCTAAGTCGGCATTCGCCGTGCGCGCGTGCGGCGGTGTGGCAGAGGTCAAGCCGCGAGACCCCAGAACCCGTCGTAGGCACGGCGACCCCGATCACTCACCGACTGGGCGATTGGCGCTCGATGGCCTGGGCAAGCGTCTCGATCGTTGTTCTGAAGGAGCCGATGCGGCGCTCGGCTCGGCTCACGACCAGGGCGCCCTCGAATACGGACATGACCAGGTCGGCCAGGTCGAGAGCGCGCCCGGCGGCGATGCCCCACGCGTCGAATTGGCGGGCCAGCGCCTGGCGCCAGCGCCCGAAGACCTTCTCGAAGTCGCTGCTGAGTTCCTCGTTCTGGGGGGCTAGCTCCAGCACCATGGTGGCGATGGCGCATCCGCTGCGGTAGTGCGAGCTTTCCAGGCGGGCCGCTACCGTGTCACCGAGCGCGCGCACCAACGATCCGGGGCTATCGCAGTGGCCTGCCGCCTCGGCCACCATCTGCTCGATTTCGTCGCCGGCCAGGGCGATGGCTTCCCGGGCCAGTTCCTGCTTGCCGCCAGGGAAGTGGAAGTAGGTTGATCCGCGCGGTGCCCCGCTGGCCTGGATCACATCGGAGAATGCGGTCGCGTGGTAGCCGCGCTGCCGGAATAGCTCAGCGGCGGCGTGGATCATCCTCGAGCGGCTGTCGGTTCTGCGCGGCACGAGCTTATGGTACCTCTTGACTAAGTCTGCCGTACATCATAATTTACTCCGTAGGTCGTACGTCATACTGGGCAAAATCATCCGGGCCGGCCGCAGATGCCGGTGGCTGTCAGATGAAACTGTCGTTCCAGCAGGTCCAACCTCCGGCCTCAGCGGCGGCCGGAGCATGAAGGGATAAGTCAGGTGGCCGCTCCACGGTCATCAGCGCCAGCGCTAGCGGCAGACGTGGTTGATTGCGTCCGTTGCCGGAGCCACGGCCAGGTGAAGATGGCATGGGCGCTTCCCGGCTGATCGCTCGCGGCGATCTTCTAGCGACTTTGGATCGCGCGGTGGCGAGCAAGGTGACGATCATCTCCGCTCCTGCTGGCAGCGGAAAGACGTCGCTGCTGAGCGTATGGGCCAGCCGCCCGGATCGGGCGCATCACATCGCTTTCGTGCCGGTGCGGCGCGACGAGCAGGACGCCCAGCTGTTCTGGCTGGCCCTGCTTAACGCCGTCCGTCACCCCCCCGGCACAACCAGCCAGATGGACCCGCCGACCGCAACACCGGGCTCCAATGTCCGGCTGTTGGCGGACAGAGTGCGCTCAGAACTCGGAGACGTGAGCGGCCGCGTCACCGTGGTCATCGACGATCTGCACGAGCTGAACTCGCCGGAGGCCCTCGCCCACCTCACCCACCTGCTGACGAACCTGCCCCTCAACGCGCACGCGGTCCTCGCCACACGCCGCGATCTGCGGCTGGGCTTGCATCAGCTGCGCCTGGCAGGCGAGCTAACGGAGATCCGCGCGGCCGACCTGCGCTTCACCGAGCGCGAGACACTGGAACTGCTGGACGCCTCGGGTATCGCGCTGTCCGAGGCCGGAGCAGCGCTGCTGCACCAGCGGACCGAGGGGTGGGCCGCAGGCCTGCGGCTTGCGGCGATCTCACTGGCTGGTCACCCGGACCCCGAGCGATTTGTCGCGGAGTTCTCCGGGAGCGACCGCACGGTCGCGGAGTACCTGATCGCGGAAATGCTGGAACGCCAGCCAGATGATGTGCAGGATCTGCTGCTGCGCACCTCCCTGCTCGATCGGATCAACGGTGAGCTGGCGGACCTGCTGACCGGCCGGTCAGGCTCGGAGCGGCTCCTGCTGGAACTCGAAGACGCGAACGCGTTCGTCGTCTCGCTGGACCCGGAGCGCACATGGTTCCGCTACCACCACCTGTTCGGGGATCTGCTGCGCCTAGAGTTGCGCCGCACAAAGCCGGACGAGCAGGCCGCGCTGCACCGCGTGGCCGCCGACTGGCTGGCCAAGCGCGGGCACCCCGTGGAGGCGGTCCGCCAGGCCCAGTCCGCCGAGGACTGGAAAATGGCCGCCCAGCTGCTATCAGACCACTGGCTCGACCTCTACCTCGGCGGGCGGGTCGCCACCTTGGCCGAGCTGCTGGGCAGGTTCCCGCGCCGGGTCGTCGCGGCCAGCCCCGAGCTGACCACCGTGCAGGTAGCCGGCGACCTGGTCCGCGGATCGGTGGAGGACGCGGGACGGCACCTGGCCCGGGCCAGTGGCGCGCTGGCGGCAGTGCCCGCGGACCGCCGCGGGCGCGTGCAGGTCATGCTGGCGGTGCTGCGGCTCTTCTTGGCCCGGCGCCTCGTCGATTTCCCGGTCGTGGCCGAGGAGGCCGAGCGGCTGCTCGCCCTCATGGAGAGCACCGACGCCGCGCAGCTCGGGCTGGGCGAGGATCTGCGTGCCGCGGCGCTCATCAGCCTCGGTATCGCGGAGATGTGGGCGCTTCAGTTCAAGGACGGGGAGCGGCATCTGGAGCAGGGCATGGCCCTGGCGCGCCGGATCGGGCGGCCGTACCTGGAGCTCACCGGGCTGGCCCACGGGGCGCACGCAATGCTGCTGTTCCGGCCCGATGCCGCGCATGCGGAGTGGAGCGGGCAGGCGATCGAGCTGGCCGAACGTCATGGCTGGGGCGAAGAGCCGCTGGCCGGGATGGCCTACGCCCAGGTTGGCTTCGTGCTGCTGTACCAGGGCCGGCTGGATGAAGCAGAGCCGTGGCTCGAGCGCGCCGAGCGCACCCTGCGCACCGAGGTGGAGCCTGCCGCCGGGATGAGCCTGCGTCATGCTCGCGCGCTCCTGGAGGTGGCCCGGGGCCGCCCGCAGGAGGCGCTGGCGGCCTCCGGCGGCGCCGAGAAGCTGGCCGCGACGCTGGCCGACCCGCATACCTTCGTGACGTGGATGCGATCGCGCATGCTGCAGACGCTGGTGCGGCTGGGCCAGGCCGCACGCGCCGAGCAGGTTCTCGCCGAGTTGGGCGAGGACGAGCGGGCCACCGCCGAGATGCGGACCGCCGAGGCGGCGCTGCGACTAGCTGTGGACGACCCGCAGGCGGCGGTTGTTGCGCTCGCGCCGATGCTGGATGGCTCGATCCGGGGGGTCCGTCCCATGCGGATGGTCACGGCGCTGCTGCTGGAGGCGCAAGCCCGCGACGCGCTAAGTGACCAGGCCACCGCCGGACGCGTGCTGGAGAAAGCGCTGGATATCACCGAGTCCAACGGCATACTCCTGCCCTTCCTGCTCGATCCCAGCCCGGCACTGCTCGAGCGGCATCGCCGGTACGGCACCGCTCACCCCGCCCTGATCTCCCAGATCCTGGACTTGCTGCCGACGTCAGCCAGGCCGGCGCCGCGGCCGGCCGGCCGGGCGGGCTGGGCTCGTAGCCGCGGCCTATCCGAACAGCTCACCGACAGCGAGACCCGCGTCTTGCGTTACCTGCCGACCCACCTCACGGTGCACGAGATCGCCACTGAGCTGTTCCTCTCGGTGAACACCGTCAGCACCCACAAGCGCCACCTGTTCGCCAAGCTCGGCGTCCACAGCCGCCACGAGGCTGTGGACCGCGCCCGCGCCCTGGGCCTGCTCGTGCCCGCAGCACGAAAGGCTACGGCGTAGGTCCCGAGAACCAGGTAACGCTGACCCGCAACGTCGCGGCGGCCGGCCGGCCGCGCTTGCCCGGCGGTCACCTGATCCCGGTGATGCATGGTCACCCGCCAGCCGGTGACCATGGCCTCATGGACGAAGCATCCGCCAGGTACGCGACCCGGATCAACGGCCACCTCGGCGCCACCGTCCTGTCAGCCTTCCGGGTGCTGGTGTCGCAGCGGCATGGCGCGCACACCGGGCTCACCGGGCTGCCGGACCGGTCCGCGCCGTACGGCGTCCTGGCCGAGATCGAGGCGCTCGGCCTGGACCTGCTCGAGCTCGGCCAGCTCGCACCGCAGCGCAAATCGCGGTGTGAGGAGACCGAGCATGAAATTGCACGCAGTAGCCGGGCTTGAGCCGGGCATGCCGTCGGCCTGCTGGCGGGTGACATGACACCCGCGGGGTCGCTCCCTTCGGCCAGCGGGAACCCGGCCGTGCCCGCCCACGCGAACCGGGACACCGCCCGCCGGGTGGTGCCGCTGTTTCGCCCCTACCGGGTACAGGTGGCCGCCGTCATCGGGCTGATCGTGCTGACCTCGACGATTGGCATCATCAACCCGCTGCTGATCCAGACCGTGTTCAACAAGGCCCTGTTCGTCTCGGGCGGGCCCAACCTGCACTTGCTCGTCACCCTGGTCGTCATCATGGCCGTCGTCCCGATCGTCAACGGCGCCATCGGCATCCTGCAGACCTACGAAACCACCCGGGTCGGGCAGCAGGTCATGAGGGACCTGCGCGACCGGCTCTACGCTCACCTGCAGACGCTCCCCCTCGCCTTCTTCACCATCGCCATCGCCCATCGCCTGTCCACCATCGTCAGCGCCGACGTCATCAACGTCATCGACGGCGGACACGCCTCGGCAAGATAGCCGCCGATGCCCGTTAGGGTAGTTTTGTGGTGGGCCACTATGAGAACTTCTTCATCACAAGCGCGGGCGCGTCCGCTGCCATTTTGGGGTTGCTGGTAGTCGCCGTATCGGTCGTCAACGCGGATGACGCAAACCCGACAACTCGGGAGCTCCGAACTGTGTTGGCCGGGAGCGCGTTTGTTGCCCTGGTAGACATCTTCATGGTCTCGATCGTGGCCTTGACCGGGGGCTCAGTCGTCTTCGGGCTATCGAGCCTCGCAATGGCAACCGTCGGCCTCCTGGCCACCAGACAACTG
>JASIGD010000354.1 GCA_030045295.1 Streptosporangiaceae bacterium | reverse complement strand
CATCACGGCGTAGGGCGGCTCGCCGCCGGGGAAGAAGGTGAAGCCGGTCAGCAGGTCGGTGAAGCCCACCCCGCGATACAGCCGCCGCGCGGGGGAGTCGGCGTCCCTGGTCGACAGCACCGCAGTGCGTTCTGGCCGGCCCGAGGTCAGCCGGAGCAGCAGGTCTGCGCCGATGCCGTGGCCCTGGTATCCCGGCGTCACGTGCAGTTCGGCCACCTCGAAAGAGTCGTCCAGCCACGCCGCGGCCGCCGCCGCGCCGCAGGAGGCGACCAGCGCACTGGCGACCGTGTCGTGCCACCACTGCCCGGCGGCGCCGTGAAAGCCGTAGCTGAATCCGACCGGCTTGCTGGTTCCGTTCTCGGCCGCGGCGAGCGCGCGGAATCCCGGCTGGCGGGCGTGCCCGGCCATGATTGAGCGCCGGCCCGGCAGCATATCCGCTGGCGGCCGCATCGCCGCCGCGTAGACGGTAATCAGCTGATCGAGCCGCGCGGTGAACTCGCCGCGGTTTAGCTCGCTGACCAAAGGCTCGGGCCGCATCCTCGCAAGCTTAAAAGACAAATACCGAACGGGCCGTGGCAGCAGTATCTGCGGAAGGCCAGAGCCCGGGGTGGTCGGCGCTTCACACCACCTGGGTGCCACGGTCCGGTAGCACGGATCGCACGCGGATCTCGGCTTGGCCCAGTTTCGGCAGGGCAGCGGAAAGCGTGATCAGCCCGGGCTGGCCGGCGAGTGAGCGGAGCCAGACCGCGCCGAGCCCTCCGTACTCGCCGAAGGCGAAGGGATTGTCACCGATCAGCGCAGCGGGGCCGGTCAAGGTCAGCGTCAGCTCCCCGGACTGGTACCTGCGCTGGTTGCCGTACGCGTCGATCGCGCGGAAGACCACCCTGGTGACATCCGACCCGTCAGCGTAGATGCTCGCGTCGTCCACCGCCATGGCCAGCGTGTCGCGGGCCGGATCCGACGCCATCCGGATCTGGGTCACCTGCTGGCCGCCCACGTAGCCCTCGATGAGGAGGTCGGGCATGTCGCTCGGCGCGAAGGCGGGGAGGGGGACCAGGAACGGCGGATAGGCCAGGTGGCTGTAGAGCCGTGAATCAGTGACAGGCAGGGCGGTGGCCACGTGCGCTCCGCCGACGTAGACCTCCAGCCGCTCGCAGTTACTGGCGATCATCATTGCGGCCGGGGAAGCCTGGGCCGTGTCTCCGTGCGATAGCACCCGGACCTGGCCAGCCCCTATGGAGGCATGGGGCTGAGCCCGCGGCGGAGCCGATCCCGGCGGCGGGGCCAGCTCCCAGAAGAACGTCGGCGCGATGACCGGGCGGATACCGGGGTCCACCTGTGACTGGTAGATGGCCGCACCGGGCTTGGGGATCCGGAAGCCGTCCGCCACCCCGGCCCACTTGACCAAGTCCCGATCCAGGGCCATCGGCGAGGCGTAGTCGAAGCCGGCCCAGCCCAGCAGCCCGGAGTAAGCCGGATCAGACCGGGCCAGGCTGTGTACCTGGGCATGCAGCACGGCCTGATCGGCGAGCTGCGCAGGCGGGTCGGTCCAGGCGAAGTGGTGCGGCCTCACGTCGTACACCCCGACCGACTCGGTGATCAGGTAGGGCACGCCGGCGAACGGCGGTTCCAGCCAGGCGGTACCGGTCTTCCAGTTTCGGTGGTAGTCGTCGTAGGCGAAGAGGTCCTCACTCCATCCGATCATCGAGTGATGAGCCAGCGCTCCCGAGCTGGGGCGCGAGCCGTCGAGCTGCGCGGCGACCTGCCTGGTCGTGGCCCACAGGCCGGGGACGTAGCGTGTCTCGTTGAGCCGGGTGCCCCAGACGATGACCGACGGTCGGCTCCTGTCCCTGATCACCATGTCGTGCACGTTCTGCACGACCAGGTCCTGCCAGGCTGGGTTGGTGCTCACGTCATGCCAGCCTGGTGCTTCCTCCCAGACCAGCAGCCCGAGCTCGTCGCAGGCGTCGAGGAAGTGCGGCGACTGGGGATAGTGCGAGCAGCGCACCATGTTGCAGTTGAACTCGTTCTTGAGGATCTCCGCGTCCTTGCGCTGGACCCGGGCGGGCATCGCCATGCCGGCGTACGGGAAGAGCTGGTGTCGGTTGAGGCCAAAGAGCTGGAGCCGCTCGCCGTTCAGGTAGAAGCCGTCGGGCTCGAAGGATGCCTCCCGGAACCCGATCCTCCTGGTGAGGACGTGACTGCCCGCGCCGGGAAAGGTCAGTGTCGCCTGCACGGTGTACAGCTTCGGGGTCTCGGTGGACCACAAGCTGATTTGCCCGAGCCCGGTAAGGCTCAGCTTCGCCACGCTGAGGCCGGAGGAGGTGAGGCTGACCGTCACCGCCTGCGCGGCGATCAGCCGGGATCCGTCCAGCAACTCCACCAGCAGGGTGCCGTCGGCCGAAGGGGGCAACGCCGAGTCGATGGTGCACTCGACGTCCACTCGCGGCTGCGAGCTCAGCACGTCGACAGGCAGCGCGAACAGGTCCGATAGGAACGCCTGCGGGACCACCTGCAGCCGGACGTCCCGGTAGATTCCGCCCGGCTGGAAGTAATCGATGCTGAACGTGCCGTGACCGTAGCTTATCGGCGGTACCGGCAGGCAGCGCGAGTCCACCACGACCGCGAGCAGGTTATCGCCCGCCGTGACGTGGCCGGTGAGTTCCGCGGAGAAAGGCAGGTATCCGCCCTGGTGGCTGGCTACCGCCCGGTCGTTGATCACCACCGTGGCGTTGACCATCACCCCGTCGAAGTCGACGAAGATCCTGTTGCCCGGGCGATCCGAGTTGAGCAGCGCCCCGCCGTCGAAGTGGCGCCGGTATATCCATTGCTGCTGCCATGCGTCGGCGTCCCAGTAGCGCCAGGACAGCGGCGCCACCGTGTACGGCAGCGCGACGGGCGCGAAGCTGCTGTCGTCGTAGAACAAGCTCTCCGAGCCCGCCATGTACTGCCCGCCGAACAGCCAGTCAGTGTTCAGCGAGAAGCTCAGGTTCGTCGGCTGCGGCTCGCTGGTTGGAGACATGCTCCCGACCAGGGCGACCAGCGGCAGCGCGGCTACCCCCGCGCCGCCGATAAGGCCCGCCTGGACCAGGGCGCGCCGCGAAATCCGCCGCTTGGTTCCTGCTGCGTGCTCCGTGCCCGGGTCCGCCGGCCGCGGAGCCGCGTCCGAGTCGGGTGGATCGGGCGACGCGCTCGTAAGGTCGGCCTCCATGGCCTTGGCCGCCCGGGACGGCGCGTCTGTCGTGTCCGGGCGTGCTGCCGCGTCGGCCTCGTCCGCGGGCGCGCCTGCATCACCCGCGCCAGCCACCGTGCTCTTGCGCGCTGTCCCTTTGCGCGCGGCCGTGCTCTTGCGCGCTGCCCCTTTGCGCGCGGCCGTGCTCTTGCGCGCTGTTCCTTTGCCCGCTGTCGTGCTCTTGCCCGCGGCCGTGCTTTTCCCGGGCGCGGTGCTCCCAGCGGGGGCGGTGCTCCCAGCGGGGGCGGTGCTCCCAGCGGGGGCGGTGCTCTCGGGGGCCGCGGTGCTCCCAGCGGGCACGGCATCGGATCCGGCCTCCGCCCCGGTAGAGCCGGACACTAAACCCGCCCCCATCGCACTAGTCTCCCCGTCCCCTTTCTGCGTGTCATCCTCGCTGCTGCCGGGGCGTGTGCCCGGGTCCTCGGCGAGTGATCTGGCGCTCCCGTCACCGGTGGCGGGTGGGGATGGCACGCGACAAAACTACAGGCCTAGTTAGGCCAACGCACAAACGGCGTGTGGCGTGCCGACAACCTTCGCCTGCCGCTGACCTCGGCCCTCCTGCGCCGCCTGCCTCGGCTTCCCTGCGCCGCCTGCCTCGGCTTCCCTGCGCCGCCTGCCTTGGCCTCGTGCCCCGCCTGCCTTGGCTTCCCTGCGCGGCCTGCCTTGGCCTCGTGCCCCGCCTGCCTCGGCCTCCTGCGCGGCCTGCCTTGGCCTCGTGCCCCGCCTGCCTGGGCTTCCCTGCGCCGCTCGGCTCGGCCCTTCTCCGCCCCCGCGTCGACCCCGCCCGCACTCCGGTCGCATGAGTCCCGATCGTCTTCCCCGCCGCCCGCGTGACCCGGCGCCCCCGGAAGTCTCCGGCTGCGCCGCCCGGGTTCGGCCCGGAGCCGAAAATGTCAGACCCTAGCAGTATCTTCGAACATATATCGAA
>JASIGD010000353.1 GCA_030045295.1 Streptosporangiaceae bacterium | reverse complement strand
CGTCGAGGCGATCTGCGAGCGCGTAGCGAAATACGCCGAGCAGCTCGGACTAGCACCGCGACCAACGGTGAATCAGGCCGACCGATCCTGACGGGAGGGGCCGTTGCGGTGGCGGCGCTGGTAGTGCTGGCGGGCCGCCTGCCTGGTGACCCCGAGCCGGGCGGCGATCTGAGGCCAGCCAAGCCCGAGCTCGACGGCACGGTCGACCAGCGCTGCGAGTTCGGCTTCTGCCCTCTGCTGCGCGACGCGGGCACGCCCGATCCGGTCCAGTACCTGCGGCGGGGACATCCGGGAAACCTGCTGTGCCACGCTCGGGGGTTCCGCTGGCGCGTGGTGCTGCCGATCCGCCCGGCCGGCGCAAATCAGGCGATCGGAGGGATGGCCACTCATCCCTGCGGACGTTAGCCTGATCACCGTCCAAGACTCGGATTGCTCTCGGAGGAGAGGCCAATGACGGGACCGGCTGCCCCCAGCGTCGTTCCATCAGGTGCGACCGGCGAAGGCGACGGGATCAAGGTCGGTGCTGGCCCGGTCCGCGTAGACCTATTCATCGACTTCATGTGCCCGTTCTGCCGGCGGTTCGAGCTTTCCGCCGGGTCGGCGCTGGAACGCCTACTGCGCAACGACCAGGCCAGCGTGGTGTACCACCCGATGAACTTCCTCGACGCCGCGTCGACGACGCGCTACTCGACGCGCGCGGCCGCGGCGTCGGGCTGCGCCGCCGATGGCCAGCGGTTCACGCAGTACGCGCACGCGCTATTCGTCAACCAGCCGCCCGAGGGCAGCGCCGGCCTGAGCAACGCCGAACTGGCCGGGATCGGCCACGTCGTGGGCCTCAGCAACGGGTTCTCTGCCTGCCTGGGCAGCGGGATGTACCTGGACTGGCCGCCGTACGTGACCGCGCGGGCCACCGCGCTGGGGGTCACCGCGACCCCGACCGTGTTCGTTAACGGCACGGCGGTCACGCCACAGGCGGATGCCATCACCACCGCGGTCGCAGAGGTGACCGGCGCGTCCTGATCACCCCCGCGACCCGGGGACGGTGGGTGTGGACGCCCGGCGGACAGGATGGCGATCCCGACCGGCCCGGGGCGGACGGGTTCAACCGGGAGGCCTGATGCGACGCTGCCGGCGGCTTACCGCGGGTGCAGGCGGCTGCCGATGTCGCCGGGCGCGGCGTCGACAATCGTGGGCTGCGCTGGCGCGATCGGGCTGTTGACGTTGGCATCTTCGGCTTGATGCCGCAAGCTCGCGAGCGCTTCAAGGTTGTGCTGCAGTGCTGCGGTGATGTCCTTCTCCCGCTCCGCGAGATCGGACCGTGCCTGCGCCATTACCTCAGACATCTTCTCCAGGACGCCGTCCACGGTGTCCGCGCTGAGCGATTTCGCGCTTCCGCCCGGCCGCAGGCTCGCGGCGGCGCCGGACACCGCGGCGATCGCGTTGAGAGTGACCACGCCGGCGTAGATCGACGCGCCACCAGATGGTATCGCGAGGGCGGCGCCGGCAATCCAGGCCACAGCACTGAGGATCGTCAGATGGGTCCGGGTCTCGGGCTTGCCCTCGCCGCCGCTGTCCTCGATCGCAACCAGGACATTGCCGACGAGCTGCACCATGTCGCCTTGCGCCTGCCGGTACAGGGCCTGCTCGGCCTCCAGCAGCTCGCGCAGCGTCCGCGCGACCGCCTGCTGGTTGCCCCGCACGACGAGCAGCGTGCCGAGGAAGTTCCGCAGGTTCGTGCAGTGCGCGCCGTCCCACTGCGACCCGAGATTGATCTGCGCGCTGGTCGCGAGCCGGAGCGCTTCGCCGTCGCCCAGCCGGCCCTCGGTGGCGCGAATGGCGGCTATGTGCTCGGTGAAGGCATCAGGATCTGACGCGGCCCATTCCTGGAACGCCGGAACGATCCAGTCGTAGGACCTCTCGACTTCCTTGTCGTAGGCGGCCTTCAGCTCCGACGTGGGTATCCGGTCGAGCTGAAGCGGCTTGTCCGGCGGAGGGGACCCGGCGCCGCCATGCCTGGGCCGCTGCTTCTGCCACTGCTCGTAGGCCTCGGCCCACTCACCATACGCCGTATGGACCTTGTCGCTGTAGGCACGGAACTGGTGATCGATCCAGTCGCCGAACGCTTTCGGATCGTCCTTCTTCTTCGCGATCGCCAGGCGCTTGACCTCCTCGGCCTTCGTGGTCAGCCCGGTCAGGTAGCCCGGCGCCGCAGTAGTCCCGGCGTCGGCGTTCGGTACATATGGGTCGTCTTGAGCGGCTCGGCGTGGCGGCGCCGGCGGCGGGTTCTGTTCCGGATCCTCGGGGTCGACCTCCCGAGGATCGTTGATCTTCCGCCAGAGCTCCTGGCCGGCCACAGCACTGGAATTCCTGCCGTCGGGATCGGCGCCGGTGTACTCCGCGATCGCCCGGCACACCGCCTCGCCCGCGGCCTCGGTACGGCGCACAGACAGGACCAGGACACCCTGGAGCTCGTCGCGCACCTTCGCCCAGAGCGCAAAGACCTCGCCGGGCCCGGCCACACCGGCGCTCTTGGCACCGTCAAGGCCGGCCAGCGCGTCCCGGTAGACCTTGGTGATCCTCGGCAGCTCGACACGGCCGACCTTCCATAGCGTCAGCAAGGCCGTCCCAGTGGTTGCGGCGTTGCTGGCATCAGCCGTCATCGCTGCCATCGGCTCCGTCGTCGGTTCACTCCAACCGGACTGTGCTAACAAAGCAGCCGGCGATTGTCAATGACACGCTGGCTACGCGCCTGTCGGGAAGTCGCCGATCGCTGCCGACAGCGCTCCGGCTGGTGGCCGGATTCATGTCCCCTTTCAGCTGAGCTGACGCAGTTTCCTTGCCCCTGGAGCTGCCCCGTGGAGCTGCCCCGTCTCAGCGGGTGCGTCAGATTGGCCGAGTTGGCCATCCTCAATTCGTGTTCGTGCCTGACGCGGCGGCGTACATGACGTGTGCCGACAGCCGCCCGCCTTCGATTGCGGCGCGGTCGGTGGCCGGGCGGCACCGCTGGATCTGCGGGTCATAGTGAGCCATGACCACTCCAGCGTGATCCGTGGGTACCTCGTCAAGGTGAACCGGCCAGCCATGCCGGGCCAGCAATGCGGCGAATTCGCGTGACTGGGAGATGTCCACCACGGGATCTTTGGCGCCGTGCACGAGCCAGAACGGGACGGGCGCAGCGGTAGTCCACGTCAGGTCCGTGAGCACGGAGTTGCCCGTGGTGGGTGCGGGGTTCTTGAACCCCGACCCCAGGCAGACGACTGCGGAGGGCTGCCAGCCGTTCACCGCCGAAGGATTGATGGCCAGCCCCGCCGCGGCCTTCCCGCCCCGCGACCATCCCGCCAGCACGATGGCACTGTCATCGCCGCCGGATTCGACGACACGCCGCCGGGTGAAGCTGAGCGAGGCGAGCAACTGGTCACGCCCGCCGTCCGCCGTACCGGAGTGCCAGTCCGGCACGAAGACGGTCACGCCCAGCGCCGCCGCCGTGCGCGCGAGCGGTTCCAGAACGTCCCGCTCGTTGGCACCTACGCCGTGCCACAGCAGCACGACACGTACATCGGCGGTGTCCGGCGGCGTGTAGACGTCAAGGGCCTGGCCGTGTCCGTAGGCTATCCCCTGCTCGACACGTATTCCGTCCGTGTGCGATGTCACGCGGTCAAGGTATGCGTTCCATCGCGCATGCGCGACCCCAGGTCGGTCATAGCACCGGTGCCCCACAAGGCGACGGCCAATTCATCTGCGCCCCTGGCAGCTCAACGCAAAGTGCCAAACGACGTTCGCTAACCGCCTGATACGGACGGTACCGGTCTCAACGGCGGGCTACTTCGCTGCGCCCGAAAGGGTTGTTCGGCGCGCGGTGGCAGTGGCCGAGCATCCCGCTGCGGGGTTCGCGCGCCTTAACGGTAGATCACCGTCGGGGCCGGAGGGGGACCCAGCTTGCGTGATTGCCGAGGTGGAGCAGTGCGCGCAGGCCCGCGTCATCGAAGCCGCGGACGAGGTCATCGCGTCCTTCGGTGAAGTGAGCCCATCCGTCGTAGTGGGCCGGGATCACCACGGAGGCACCCAGGACGGCCGCGGCGGCGGCGCGGATGCTGTCCACGCTGACCGGGCGGTCGCAAGACCGCCGGTCACTGACCCCCGGCGGCCGGACACTGGCTGGCGTAGGCTTTCATTTGGCCGGTGCTGGGATGACGATGTTGCCGGAGCGTGAAGAACGACGGTGGGCGGATACTGTCCGCGCCGCAGGTAAGCACGGAGATGTGGATGCCCTGGTTTCCGGAGTTCGCCAGCGCCGTGGAGCTGGCGCGCAGCCAGACCCGTGCCGCTGGCCAGGCTGATCCAGTCGGACAATACTTCGCCGCACTGAACAAGGGTGACCCTCGCCTTCTGGAGACGGCGTGGCCGGGCGAGGTGGTGATCTATGATCCTCGCGCCGGAGAGGTCCGCGGCCATCGGCAGGTACGGCGGTTCGTCAGCCGCAATCTGTCCTGGCTGGCCGGCCTGCACGCCAGTACCGAGAACGTGGCGTCTACCGTCGCCCACGGGCGGGCTGTGGTAGAACTTCTGGCCCACCTGAACCATGGCGGGCAGGAGCTGGTGTGGCCGGTGGCGGTTGTCGCCGAGTCCCCCGACGACCGGTCGGTCGTGTTCCGCACCTACTGCAGCCAGTGGCCGGTCGACGAGCGGCGCCACGTCCGGGCCGCCCTGCTCAAGCCGGGGCCCGCTCATCTTGGCGATGTCATCGGGCGTTACCACGCCGCGCTGGCCGATGGTGACGCCGAAGCGGTGGTGCGCGCCTTCGCGCCGGACGGATACTTCCGTGGCCCCTTCGGCCCGCGTTACACCCGCGGTGCTGCTGAGCTTCGCTCGTTCTTCACCGGTTGCTTCGGCGCAGGCGGCGGTATCGGCCTGGAACATTGCGCCGTGACCGACGACGGCGTGCGCTGCGCCCTGGAATACAACTGCGTCCGCTGGGGCAGCCACGACCTGCCGCCCCAGGCAGGAATCGGCGTCTACGAACGCGGCCCGGACGGGCTGCTGGCCGCAGCCCGCGTCTACGACGACATCGAACCGCCCCCCGAGGTAGCTGCGCAACAACAGTGGTCACCGGGGTTTGCCTGATCATGGCCGGGCTGTCCCTGGCCTGAAGGACCCGAGAGTTCCCGGCTTTTCTAGCCGATTTAGTGAATTTTTATATGGACTTCGGCGAAGACTGGCGTGAAGGTGGATGCCAGGACCGGCCCGCGGTGTACGGTCGGCCCGGTGGCACCGGCACGGGCAACCGACGGCGCAGGAAGAGGAGCCGACAGCGTGGACATGAAGCTCGAGGTGGCGGTCATCCCCGTCTCGGATGCAGATCGCGCCAAGGAGTTCTACGGGAGACTCGGGTGGAGGCTCGACGCCGACTTCCCGTTCGATAACGGCTTCCGCGTCGTCCAGTTCACGCCCCCCGGCTCGGGGTGCTCGATCCAATTCGGCACGAGGATCACCTCGGCCGAGCCCGGCTCGGCCCAGGGCCTCTACCTGGTCGTCCCCGATATCGAGGCGGCGCGCGACGAGCTCGCTGCCCATGGTGCCGAGGTCAGCGAGGTGTTCCATGCCGGGACGCCAGGCGCTCAGTTCCAGCCTGACGGCACGAGCGGACGTGTAAGCGGGCGCGCGCCCGATCACGCCAGCTACGGCTCGTTCGCTACGTTCAGCGACCCAGACGGCAACGGCTGGCTGCTGCAGGAGGTGACGACGCGGCTGCCCGGCCGGATCGACGCCGCTGAGACGGCATTCGCATCCACGGCGGACCTGGCGAGCGCGCTTCGGCGGGCGGCGGCCGCGCACGGCGAGCACGAAAAGCGCATCGGCAAGGCA
Source organism: Streptosporangiaceae bacterium (assembly GCA_030045295.1). Next base: position 9,373 of record JASIGD010000353.1, on the reverse strand, counting down.
GACCCCGACTGGCCCGACTGGTATGCCGCGTACATGGTGGCGGAGCAGGCCGGTACGGAGCTGCCAAGATGACCGATTACGACGTGATCGTGTTTGGCGGCGGGGCGGCTGGCGAGCCTTGCGCCGGGGCGCTGGCTGCGCGGACTGCGTGTCGCTGTCGTGGAGCGGGAGCTCGTCGGCGGTGAATGCTCGTACTGGGTCTGCATTCCGTCAAAGTCGCTGCTGCTTTCCGGCCAGGCGAGAACCAGAGCTGGCCGCGTAGACGGTCGTGGTGATCGGTGGCAGCCCGGGCACCGGGCCGGAGACCGCCCGGCGCGCCCACACTGAGGCCGTACACGTCATCATCGTCCGCCGAGCCCGGGTACGCTGACCGCCGCGGTGCATAACACCAGCTCACTGTTCCAGCGCGGCGCAGCTCGCTCAGTCCACTGCATCCGAGCGGCGATTACGCGGTCCGGCCGCCGTCGATGTACAGGATCTCTCCGGTGACGTACAGCGCTGACTCCAAGTACAGAATGCCGTCCACGATGTCACTGACCTGACCCACGCGCCCGAGCGGGGGCAGTTTCCCCGCGAGCGCCTCGGGCGTGTAGGACTCGGGCGGCTGCAGCGGGGTCTGGGTGATGCCTGGCGCGACGGCATTGACGCGGATGCCGCGGGAAGCGTACTCGACGGCCAGCGATTTAGTGACCGCGGCGAGGCCGCCCTTGGTCAGCGCGGTCAGCGCGGTCGGCTCCACGGAGTCTGCGTGGGCCGCGATGCTGGCGCTGACGTTGACGACATGGCCGCCGTGCTGCTTGAGCATCTGGCCGATAGCGCGCTGGGTCAGCCAGAAGAATCCAGCGAGGTTGACGCCGGTGACCAGCGCGTAATCCTCGGCGGTGTAGTCGGTGAAAGGCTTGGCGACGAAGACGCCTGCGTTGTTGACCAGGGTGTCGACGCGGCCGAAGCATTCAAGCGCCTGGCTCATGATCCGGTCAGCGGTGGCCTGTTCGGAGACGTCGCCCTGGACGGTGAGGATGTCCGGGTCCTTCGACGCCTTAATGCGGAGAGAATTCGCCACGACCGCCCAGCCTCGCTGCCGGTACGCGTCGACGAGGCCGGCGCCGATTCCCTGCGAGCCGCCCGTGATGACGGCTACCTTCTGCACCGTTTCGGTCACGGCTTCTCCGTTCTCAAGTGCTCATGGTCGCGGGATCGCTGGGGTGCGGCGTGAGCGGTGTGAGTTCCGTCGTCATCCAGGGGTCGAGCGGGAGCGCTTTCACGATGGCTTCCATCTCTTCGCTGTCTCTGGCCCGGTACAAGCCGAGAGCGCGTCCCCGACCCGGAAGTGCCCACAGCCGCTCGAGGTGTCCCTGGTCAGCCAGTTCGCGCGCGCGTGCGGCCTCGCGCGCCTGGACGTCATCCACGGCCTGGCGGGGCGTGCCATCCGGGATGGTGACCGCGAAGGTGGCCAGGAATTCGGCGCCTGACTGGCCTGGCCGGGTGCTCGGGTCCGGGTCGTTGGGGTGCGGCGCGAGCGGCGTCACCTGGTCGGTTCGCCAGATCTTCAGCGGCATCGAAACCAGGATCTGCTGGAGCTGGTCGGCGTCGGCGGCGGCGAACAGGCCGAGACTGCGCCATTCGCCCGGCTGCAGCGGCGGGCGCCACAACCGCAGCAGCTGACCCGCCGTGGCCAGGTCACGCGAATGTGCGGCCTCGCGGGCGCGGACGTCGTCGACCGCCTGCTCCGGCGTCCCGTCCGGAATACGGGTTGTCATCGTGACGAGGTACTCCATGGCGATCCTCCGTCGCTGAGCGGGTCCCGGCCGGACCGTGTCCAGTCCAGTTTCTCGAGCTAGGCTACGCGCGCCTGCCAGAGGACGGGTGTCACCTTCGCGCAGCGAGGTGAGTTACCGCCCAGCTGGAATAGCCTGAGCCGGGTCGCGGGTCTGCCTGCGGGCCAGGTTTTGCGGACAGCGGAATCAGCCTGAACTGGGTCAGCAGTATCAACGGTGACAAGTCGGCCAGGATGGCCTGGGTGTGCCCACTTTGCCGCCGTTGATGGGGAACCCGGAGTTACCCGCTACCACCGAGGGCGCGAGATGAATCGCGATTGGCGGCAATAGGGCGACGGCAAGGATGTCTCGACATACGGTCGCATCGAGACAATCGAAACGAGCACCACGAAGGAAGTGATGCCCAGGCCGAAGAGCACACGGGACCGGGCGGTGTAACCCGGCGCGGCACTCGCGCCCCGCTATCAGGCCGCTAGCGGCCGTGGGCTTAGGCAGCGTTAGACTCCCTGGCATGTAGCGGCGGGACAACCCCGGACAACCCCGACGCCCTGCAGACCCGTGGTGAGCGGGTCGTGAGACCCGACCAGCGGAGGTACCAGATGGCCGAGCTCCCACCGCCCCCGGAGGGAATTGTACTGACGCACTTCATCGTCTCAGACGACGTCGAGCGCTCCCGGCGCTTCTACACCGAAGTGCTCGGCGGCAGGGTGGAACGGCCCGGGGACCCGGTCAACGTTGCGCTGGCCAACAGCTGGATCGTCATCAATGCCGGCGGGGGGCCGACCGACGACAAGCCCACGGTCATCCTGGAGACGCCGCGCGATCCCGACCGGGTCAGCAGCTTCCTTAATATCCGGGTCAAAGACATCGAGGCCGTGTACGCCGAATGGAGCGCCCGGGGTGCTCAATTCCTGACGCCGCCGAAACAGCACCAGTACGAGAAGCGCTGCTACATCCGCGATCCCGACGGTCATCTGATCGAAGTAGGGCAGACCACCGACCCGGACGGGGACTGGACGCCCGCTCACTGGCCGTCGAGCACGCCCGCCGAGAAGTCCGAGTGAATGCCGAGATCACCGGCGAAATGGGTCGGACGCGCCGATCTAGCGCCTGGGAGACCTGACGCTGGGTCAGCGCCCTAACCCGTCGGCGTCCTGCAGGTACTGAGGTAAGGCACCTGGTTGGTCGGCTCAGACCTGGCGGGAGTAGCGGCATAGGGCCGGCGGCTCGCGAAGGAGGCGGGCGTCAACCACGGCCTGGTGCACTATTACTTCGGCTCGAATGAGAACCTGCTGGTGCATACGCTGGAACGGTTCACCGGGCGGCTGATCACCCGGCAGCAGGAGCTGTACGCGGCCGATCTGCCCTTCGCGGACAAGTGGCGCACGGCGATGCGCTACCTGGTCAGCGAGGATGTCAGCTACCAGAAGAGCCGGTCAAGGTCAACCTGCTGCTGCGGGACTTCGCCATCCCTCGGCCCACACGCCCGCGCTGGACGCGCGGCAAGGCCCGCCGCAAGCGCGCGCTGTATGTCTCCTCGCCGATCGGCCTAGGCCATGCCCAGCGCGACATCGCGATTGCCGCCGAGCTGCGCAAACTGCACCCTGACCTGCAGATCGACTGGCTCGCCCAGCACCCGGTCATCACGGTGCTGGAAGAGCGCGGCGAGCGCGTCCACCCCGCCAGCGCCCACCTGGCCAGCGAGTCCGGGCATATCGAGTCCGAGTCCGCCGAGCACGACCTGCACGCCTTCCAGGCCATCCGGCGGATGGATGAGATCCTGCTCGCCAACTTCATGGTCTTCCACGATCTCGTCCGCGAGGAGGACTACGACCTGTGGATCGGCGACGAAGCCTGGGAACTCGACTACTACCTGCACGAGAACCCTGAGCAGAAGAACGCCGCCTACGCCTGGTTCACCGACTTCGTTGGCTGGCTGCCCATGCCCGACGGCGGCCCGCGCGAGGCGCTCCTGACTACGGGCTACAACGCCGAGATGATCGAGCACATCGCCCGCCACCCGCGGATCCGTGACCGCGCCATCTTCGTGGGCGACCCAGACGACATCGTCGCGGATGCGTTCGGGCCCGGCCTGCCGTTGATCCGCGACTGGACCCGCCAGCACTACGACTTCGCCGGCTACATCACCGGCTTCGACCCGCGACAGCTAGGCGATGTCCCAGTTCTGGCAGAACCGGCAGCCCAGGTTGCACCCGGCCGTACCGAACGACAGCACCGCCGACCCCGGCAGGAAATGGTTCAGCGGCTTCTTCTCGACCGGGTCCACGCAGTAGCCGCTGGAGCGCCCGTAGGTCGTCAGCACGATCGCGTCCTGCTGGCGCATCCGCACGAAGCAGAACCCCCGCTGTCCCTCGTGCAGGCGGCAGGCCCGCGGGCACACATCACACTGGACCCGCCCGTCACCGGTGCGATGCCAGTACCTCGTGGCCACCGTCGAACCGTCCATGCCCGCCTCGCTTCGACGCTACCCCAGCGGGCACTGACGTCCGTCGGCACCTCTGCCGCCTGCCGCCGAGTACACCGCTGACCGGACCGGAGATCCGCTTACCGGCGCGTGCAGCCTCAGAACCGGACGATCTGGCGGGGCAAAACTCATCGGATATATGGGCAGAGGGCTGGGGCGTGATGCAGTCGGCCGCGCGTGCCCACCTGTTGGGGCGCTGTTCAGGCGCCTGGAGGGACGGGTCGTCATGGACTCGTGTGCGGAGGAGCCGACCGGAGAACACCATCTGCTGAAGGTCAGTCCTCGGGCAGCAGGACGATACGGCCCGTGGCCCGTTTTTCCTCCAGCATCATGTGGGCTTGTGCAGCCTGCGAGAGCGGGAGGGTCTGGACCTCCCGTGCGCGGAGCGTTCCCCGGACGAACAAGAAGTTCAGTGCGACCGCGGTGTCAGCTAGTTCGCTCGCCGAGGCACTGGAGATGACAAAGCCTCGCAGGCTCGCGTCGCGAGTGTAGAGCGCGCCGACCGGGAGAGGAGGGTGGGCATTGAGGCCAGCCATGATGATCATCCTGCCGCGGTGGGCGAGAAGGGGGACGGCACCTTCGAGGTCATGGTGACCGGAGGTGTCCCAGTAGAGGTCGACACCCTCGGGCGCGGCGTCTCGGATGCGCTCTGTCAGGTCGGGAGCCTTGTAGTCAAATACCTCATCGGCGCCGTTTGCCCGGCACCACTGCGCGTCCTCGGGCCGCGCGGTGGCCAGGACCCTCGCTCCGGCAGCAGATGCGAGCTGCACAACCGCGCTTCCCACCCCGCCGGCTCCTCCCCCGACGACGACCGTCTCGCCGATGTGCAGGTCCGCTTCCCGGAACAGTCCGAGGTAGGCCGTCGCGCCGGTGTGCAATACCGCGGCGGCGGCCACCGGGTCGACACCGTCTGGCAGGTGGTAGAGGCGTTCGGCCGCGATGGCGGCGTAGGTCGCCGACGGCCCCTGCCGACCGCCGTGGCCGAGGCTGTTGCACCATACGGTGTCACCTTCCGCGAAGCCGGACGCCCCAGCCCCGACGGCGGCCACCGTACCGACCACGTCGCGGCCGATGACGAAGGGGAAGGTGAGTGGTGTCCGGTACGATCCGGATCGCACATAGGTGTCAACGTGGTTGACCGCGATCGCCTGGGCGCGGATCAGGACCTCGCCGCTGCCGATCGTGGGCATGGGTAGCTTCCCGACGTGGATCCGGCTCGCTGGGCCGATGGCGCTGATGTATGCGGCGGTCACGGTTGCGGGCAGCGCGGTGGCGTGGCTACTCACGTGTCAGGCCGTAGATGGCGGACCAGGCGCGTTTCAGGTCGTCTTCACTCCAGTGCCCGAACGTGTAGGCGGGCGAGTCCACCGGCAGGGCCCGCTCCACCCGGATCAGCACCGCCTCGTGGCACGGGTAGGCCGGGCCGTGGGTGTCGAGCACCCATTGGCGCGACCACGCGTAGACGGAGTCGCCGTCCTCGCGGATCTCGGCGGTGCCCTTGAACCGGTAGCCACGCCTGAGGAGGAAATCGATCACATTCACCTCAAGCCGGGGATCGCGCCTCAAGTTCGCCACCGTCGTGGGTGAGGCCATGTTCATGAACACCAGGTGATCGTCGTCGTAGACGCGCAACGACCCTTTCGGGGACAGGTTCGGGGAGCCGTCCTCGCAGATCGTCGCCACGAACGCGAGTTTGGCACTGTCGACGATCTGCCGCATGTCCTGCGTGATGAGTCCCACCGTTTCCTGCCTTCGCTCGTGCCGTGATCGCCGTGAATTCTCAGGGCTGATGACGATCCCGGACCGAAGAACGCATCCGGGTGCGACCAGCAGCCAGGCAGGGCCTGGCGGCTCAGGAGCCGGGAGCGTCGTAGGACAGCCTGGCCGCCGCCGCGCGGTCGATCTCGTCGGCTGTCAGCAGCGCCACCATCCGGTTGACCACCATGCCCGTGGCTGCCGCCGACATCTCCGTCGCCGCCGCTGCCACGTTGTCCGGCAGGTCGCACACGATATACGCGTCATCGGCGCCCAGCGCGAAATAGTAACTGTCCAGCGACCCGCCGGCACTGGCCAGCAACTTGCGGGCGGCCTCGACGCGGGCGGTGCCGCCCTTATCCATCAGGCCCTTGAGACCCTCGGCAGTGTACGTGACGATCGCCAGGTACTTCGCCATGCCTGCCCCCATCATCGTGTCGCCGGTGCCGACCCTATACCTACAGGATAAGCGTATCCGCCGCGATCACCTGCGGTCCGGGTGCCCCCTTGAGGGCGGTGAGCCACCGGCCGTCCCTGGCACTCTGTTCCGTGTCGGGCTAAGCGCTGACTGGGTGTAGGCAAGGGTCCTCGGTCAGGGTCGCCATGGTGGCATCCAGGTCCTGGTGGCGAACTCCGCCGCCAGGTGATCATTGAGCACGTCCGCCAGCCCGCCGTGCCGCCCGGGATCCGCCGTGCGCATCCTCGAATCACCGCGCCGGCTGCCGTCTGCCGCTTACATTGCGCCAGCCGGCGCGCACGGGCCTATAGTGGCCGCCGTCCCCAGACCTGGTAGATGCGCGCCTGGTAGAAGACGGTCCGGGGATCGCGTGCTGCCGCTTCCACCTGCGCCTGGAGGGCCTCGATCTCGGCGGCGGAGGCGGCCCCCGCCGCCAGGATGGCGGCGCGCATGTTACGGACCAGTTCCGCCAGGAACAGCTTCTCCCCCACCGTAGTCATCAGATTGTCCGCCGTGTCCTCACGCACGTCCTGCAGCCCGCTGGCTGACAACAACGCACGCAGCCGCGGGCCGATCGCCGGATCGCCACCATGAACACGCACGGTCTGGCCGTAGACCGCCTGGAGGGCATCCAGCGCCGGCGCTGCCGGTTCGCTGCGCAAGGTGCCGAAGTTCAGGTCCTCCACGGCTACTGCGCCGCCCGGGCGCGCCGCCGCGCACATGGCCCGCAGCGCCGCGCACGGGTCGATCAGATGGCTCAGCACCAGCCGCGCGTAGACCAGGTCGAACGCCCCAGCCGCACCCAGCCGCGCCGCATCAGCCCGGACGAACCTTGCGCGTACCCCGGCCCGGGCTGCGGCCTGCCAGGCGATCGCCAGCGCCCCCGCGTCGACGTCCATGCCCACGGCCAGCCCGCGCGGCCCCGCCAGCCGTGCCATCGCGATCGTCACCTGCCCATCACCGCAGCCGACGTCAAGCGCAGCCGCCCCAGCTGCCAGCCCGGCGCGGGTCAAGAACGCCGCCGTGGCCGCCTCCATCACGCGGGCCTGCCGGGCCAGACGCCGGGCATCCGCCAGCCCGCCCGCGATGGTGTACTCCCCGCCCACCCGCACAGGCTACACACCCCGCGCTGCGCACCCGAGCCGCCTCAAGCCAGCGAAAGCGCGCACGGATAACTCCCCGCGCCAGTGCGCTCACGCTGGCGGCGACGCGTCGGGTCTGTCGCACGACCCGGCGGCACTTGCATGGTCCGGGCTACGGGGGCTGGACGCGAGCCCAGAGGTCGTTGAAGGAGATGCTGTCGTAGAACGCGGTGCCGTCAATGACCTTGCCGTCAGCGAGCTTCATGATCCAGGCGTAGCTATTCTCGTAAGGCTGGCCGTCGCTGGCGATCCCGCGGCCGTCCCAGATGACGATGACGGTGTCGTCGTCGGCGTAAACCGCGCGGATCGTGACCGGGCGGAATGGCTCTGACACTGTGAACCGCGCGCCGAACGGGGCCAGGACCTCGTCGATGAACTGCTGCTTGCTGCGGTATTCCTTCGATGCAGCCGAGTGGCCCTCGATGCGCCAGACCATGCCGGGGGCGAACACGCCGGTGATGGTGCCGGTCCCCTGGCGCCAGGCATCGAAGGCCTGGCGGATGATCTCCCGGTTGGTTTCCGTACGCGTGGCCGGGATCTCCGTCATCTAATTCCTCCGTCCGGGGAATGGGCAGACCTCAGCGTACGCGCCGTCTCTCGGGCGATCTCGCTCTCAGCTGCGAGCCCCGGATGACAGTTAAGGGACACGATCGCGTGGTGCTCGGTCAGTCGCTCGTCACACGGGTCAGAGGAGCACCCGGCCAACTGCCGGCCGGCCGGACCATGCGAATGCCGTTGCGCTGATAAGTACTGGGGAAGATCTGGGAGAACGCGGGCCGACTCGCCGCCCGGCGCGCTCAGCACCGGTCGGTATCGAGCGCGACCATGCGGACATAATGGCCGTCGGGGGCCTGTCGCCGGTCCGTCATCTGCGGTCCGCGGGCCGGGGCCGCGGTCGGGCTCCTGGGATCACCGCTTGCTGCCCACGATCTTTGTGGCCGGGCTGCCGCGGCCTACGCTGTGGGGTAATGGCCGAGACCGATGTGATCCGCACGCCCGACCAGCGGGTGCGGGTCTTCGTGAGTTCCACGCTGGAGGATCTGGCCGCTGAGCGCCAGGCCGTGCGAGACGCGGTGACCCGGCTGCGGCTGGTGCCGGTGATGTTTGAGCTGGGTGCCCGGTCGCACCCGGCGCGGCAGGTCTACCGCGCTTACCTGGCGCAAAGCCAGGTGTTCGTGGGTATCTACTGGCAGAGCTACGGCTGGGTGGCGCCCGGGGAGGACGTGTCGGGACTGGAGGATGAGTACCTGCTATCGGTGGGGCTGCCCCGGCTGATCTACGTGAAGTCACCGGCACCGGGGCGGGAGCCGCGGCTGGCGCAGATGCTGGCCCGGATCCGGGACGAGGGCGGGATCTCCTATCAGCATTTTTCGGACGCTGGCGAGCTGCAGCCGCTGGTCGAGAACGACCTGGCGGTGCTGCTGTCGGAGCGGTTCGAGCTGACGGAACCGCAGGAGCATGCCGCCGCCCGAGTGCCGCTGGCTGGGACGTTGCCGGCACCGGCGACGCCGCTAGTGGGCCGGGAGCAGGATGCCGCGGCGGTGGAAGCCCTGGTGGGCCGGGAGGGCGTGCGCCTGGTGACCTTGACCGGCCCGGGAGGGGTCGGGAAGAGCCGGCTCGCGGTCGAGGTCGCGGACCGGCTCCGTGCGAGCTTCGCTGACGGTGCGCGCTTCGTTGATCTCGCTTCGGTCCGTGCCGCCGAGCTGGTCGCGGCCGTGATCGCCGCTGGGCTGGGGCTGAGCACGTCGGGCGCCAG
>JASIGD010000352.1 GCA_030045295.1 Streptosporangiaceae bacterium | reverse complement strand
AGAACCGGCCCGCGCCGCCCAGCCAGCAGGTGATCGCCAGCGCGGTCACTCCCGCGGACAGCCTAGCCCGCTATCGGCTGAGGCATAGGAGTATCAGGCGCGCTCACTGAAGGCCGCGGCGCTCAGCGGCCGCTCACCTACTGTGACAGGGCTCCGCAGGCCCGAGACCGGTGGCCTTAGCCTGGTGCGCTGGTGTCTTCTCTAAGCGTGTTAGCTGGCGGGCTGGTCATAGCCTCAGCGGTGGAGCGATAGACGGCCGCGGCGCGGCTGGAGACATGGAGCTTGCGGTAGATGTGCTCGAGGTGCTTGCCGACCGTCCGCGGGCTGATCTCCAGCGTGTGAGCGATGGCAGTGTTAGTGCGGCCGCTGGCGACGAGCTCAAGAAGCTGACGTTCGCGGTCGGTCAGGCCGCTGCCGACGGGCCCGGTCAGGGCCTGCCGGGCGCGGTGGCTGGCTCGTGCCCGGGCCATCGCGGTGACCAGCGGCCGGCGCAGGACCGTGAGCAGGTCGCGGTCGTCTTCGGTGAAGTCGCCGCTGCTGCGGCTGAACGCGATGCCGGTCACCCGCCCAGCGGGGCCGGGCAGGCTGACCGCGAGCTGGTGCTCGACGGGCAGGTGCCGGTAGAACTCGGCATACAGGGCCAGGCGGTGGAAGCGCTCCCGGCTGACGAAGTCACTGATCTTGACCGGGCTGCCGTCGCCGGTGGCCCGGTAATAGCTGACCAGCGGATTCTGGTAAGCATGCGCCGCGAATGCGGCTAGGCTGGCCGGGCTGAAAACCAGGTCCTCGGGGTAGGCGCAATAGAAGACCTGGCCGGGTGCGGGGCCCAACTCGTTGTAGGACAGCATATCGGCGCCGACCAGCTGGTGCAGCGCGGGAAGCGCCTTCCTGCCCAGGTCGGCGGGGCCGCCAGCATCAGCAAGTTCATCAACCAGCCGCAGCGCGTTGTGCAGCGTAGCCAGTGACACATACACGGCTGCACCCCCCCGGTTCGCCATGCTCTGAGTGCCCGAACTACGTATAGACGCTGCTCGCCCCTGGCGGATATGTCAATCCCTAAGGACGCATTCCGGCCCGCGCCGGGGGGGCCGGGCAAAGGAGCACAGCCATGACTGCACTGGTATGGGCCAACTTGCCGCTGGCCCTGTTCTTCCTGCTGGCCTGGGTAGGCATCCCGCTGCGGATGGTCTTCAAGCACCCGGACCTGCCGCCGGACCACTTCGAGGCGCACGCCTACCTCGCCGCCAAAGCGGCTTTGGCTGGGGCGGAGGAGCCAGAGCCCGGTGTCCTGGCCGTCGCTGGCCCACGATGATTGAGCGGTCCAGCTCGCCAACGGCAGCAGACTCCAGCGGCCCGGCAGGCCCCAAAAGCCCGCCAGAACACGTGCCCATGGCCCCGTTACCGATGCGCTGGATGTCGACGCGCTGCACATCTCGGCGGGAACGACACGGCCCGGGTCAGCCACGTGCGGCAGCCGCTCACCGGCTTGCGGGCCAGACCCGCGGCTCGTTGGAGGACAAGATGATCACCTGGCTGCTTGCCTTCGTTACCGGGCCAGTCGTGCTGGCCCTCTACCTCTGCCATCTCATCCGTGGCCCGCGACAGCGCCGCATGGGCTGGGAACAAGTCCGCCAATTGCAGATCCTCAGCAACATGGAACAGTACGAGAACGACACTGAACCACCTCGCCAAGGAGCGCCGGAATTTTAGCCACATCATCCGCTCACTGTTTTGCTAGCAAGACGGTCCGGGCTTGCTCGTCGTATCCGAGCGCGCGGTAGTAGGCGGCGAGTTGTTCGTAGGGCGGGGGCCTGGTAGCCGTCTATATCACGGCTAAGGATCTCCAGATGCTGGAGGTTCGGCAGGTACGGCTGAAGGGACGTATAGGTCAGTCCGTTGAGACGGAGGCGGCCTTGGATTGAAGTGACACCGATGGGCGGAAGTCCTTATATCCGTTCCCTAGAGATCTGACACCACCCCGGAAATCGCAAATAAATTCTACTCTAAATGACTCGCCCACCATTTAACCGAGATCGTCGTCCGGTGTCGATGGAAGCTGAATACTGACCAGGGCGCGAAAAACGTGATCGTCAAGTCGTATGACTTGCCCGGCCAGACTCCTCTGCGTGCCCGGCACACTATTCATCCGCCGGGGACCCCGCGCGCTCTGTAGTTGTGTGCTCGATGAGGTTCTCCGTCCGGTCAGCCGGTGTCCTCGGGGGCGCGGCGGCGGATGGGTTCCCGTCCCGGCGGCTGGCTGGGCCGCGGGTCGGCCCGGATCGCCTGGGTCGGACGGGCCTCCGGCTTGTCCGCTGAGAGCTGCACCTTCTCGCCGTAGTGCAGGACTTCTAGTGGCTCGCCGTCCGCTAGCGAGTACGTCACATCCGTGTCGGTTACCTCCACCCGCAGCCGCTGCCCGCGGATGAGGATCGTGAACGCGAGCCTGGACAGAGCCTGGGGGAGTCGCGGCGCGAAGGAGACTATGCCGTCCCGGTGCCGCAGCCCGCCGAAGCCGCCGACCACCGCGATCCAGGCTCCGGCCAGCGACGCGATGTGCAGGCCGTCGCGGGTGTTGTGCGCCAGATCCCTGAGGTCCATCAGGGCGGCCTCGCCGAGGTAGTCGAAGGCTAGGTCTAGATGCCCGACCTCGGCGGCCATCACGGCCTGGGTACAGGCGGACAGCGAGGAGTCCCGCACGGTGAGCGGTTCGTAGTAGTCGAAGTTCCTGGCCTTCTGCTCCGCGGTGAACGCGTCCGGGCACAAGTACATGGCCAGCACTAGGTCGGCCTGCTTCACCAGCTGCTTGCGGTACAGGTCGAAGTACGGGAAGTGCATCAGCAGCGGGTACTGGTCCGGGGGGGTGCCGGCGAAGTCCCAGACCTCATGGCCGGTGAACTCCTGGTCCTGCGGATTCACGCCGAGTGCCTCGTCGTAGGGGATGACCATCTCCTGCGCCGCGTCCCGCCAGCGACCAGACTCCTCCGCGTCGACGCCGAGTTCACGGGCGCGATCCGGGTACCGCGTCGCCGCGTCCGCCGCGGCCAGCAGGTTCTGCCGGGCCATCAGGTTGGTGTAGACGTTGTTGTCTACGACGGCGCTGTACTCGTCCGGCCCGGTGACCCCGTCGATGCGGAACCCCCCCTGGGCGTCATGGTGGCCGAGGGAATGCCACAGCCGGGCGGTGTGGGTCAGCAGGTCCATCCCGGGGCCCCGGTCGAACGCCGTGTCGCCGGTGGCGTCGACATACCGGATCACCGCGTCGGCGATGTCGGCGCTGATGTGGAAGGCGGCCGTACCGGCGGGCCAGTACCCGGAGCACTCCTGGCCGTTGATCGTCCGCCACGGGAACAGCGCGCCCTTCAGTCCGTGCTGGGCGGCCCGCTCGATGGCCAGCGGAAGCGTATAGTGCCGCCAGCGCAGCGCGTGGGCGGCCGCGTCCGGGGCCGTTAGGGTAAGCACCGGCAGCACGAAGGTTTCGGTGTCCCAGAACGCGTGCCCGTCGTAACCGGGTCCTGTTAGGCCCTTAGCGGGGATTGCCTTGGTATAGGCGCGAGCGCCGGCCTGCAGCACGTGGAACAGCGCGAAGCGTACCGCTTGCTGAACCTCGGTATCCCCGTCGATCTCGACGTCGGCGCGGCCCCAGAAGTCGTCAAGGTACGCGCGCTGTTCGGTGAGCAGCCCCTCCCAGCCGGCCTGTCGGGCCGCGGTGAGTGCCGCCCAGGCCTGATCACGGACTGCCGTCAGCGACCGCTCGCCCGACGAGCCGTACGCGACGAACTTGACGACGCGCAGCTTCTGGCCTGGCTCCAGCGTCGTGGCCGCGGTGACCAGGCCTCCGTCCGGAAACACCCTGGATTCGACCAGCACCCCGGGCGGGCCGTCGATCAGGTGATCCATGGCTGCGGCCATCTTCTGGCCGGACAACCGGGTGGAGTGCGTGAGCACGACGGCCGTCCCGTCGGCATTCTGGTAATCGCCCACGAGCGGATTCTCGAGCACCGCGGCCGCGCGGGGATCCGCGCTGGCCGGCCCAGGCTGCTTCTCGTTCGCCACCAGCTCGGACTGCAGCGCGAACCGCGCCGGGATGGTAAGCGGCTCCACCTCATAACAGATGGCGGCTACTGATCGCTGGCTGAGCGATACCAGCCGGGTGGAGGAGACGCGGATCCGCTTTCCGGCCGACGATACCCACTCGGCACGGCGGTTCAACACCCCGGCACGGAAGTCAAGAAGTCGCTCGTGCGAGCGCAGCTCCCCGTAGCGGACGTCGAACGGCTCGTCGTCGACGAACAGGCGGATCAGCTTGCCGTTGGTCACGTTGATGACCGACTGCCCGGTCTCCGGGTAACCGTAGGCGATCTCGGCGTACGGCAGTGGGCGCACCTCGTAGACCCCGTTGAGATAGCTTCCCGGCAGCCCGTGCGGCTCGCCCTCATCCAGGTTGCCGCGCCAGCCGACGTAACCGTTGGCCAGCGCGAACAGCGACTCAGACTGCGCCAGCTTGTCCAGGTCCAGGTAGGTCTCTCTGAGTACCCATGGCTCGATCGCGTACGCGCCCTGTGTTGTCATCGCTGCCCCATTAGCTCGGCGAGGCCGGTCACCATCTGGGTGAGCGCGCCGTCCGGGTCAAAGAGGCATCCGCGCACGTCACCTGGGAGACCAAGCACGCCTCAACGGTACGAGCGCCGATTCACCATGCCTAGATTCGTACCCAGGAGTTCACCCGATGTTGGCCGAAAGGGTCGTCATTTACGCCGCATGTTCAGCCCGCTTTACCCGACCGATAACGGCAGCATTACTGGCCGTACTGGACACTCGCCTTACGGTGTCATTCCATAGCCAGGCCAGGGACGATCGATGTCCGCGGCCCGGCCCTGGCCGGGATTAACCGGCGCTGTCCCGATATCGACTCAGACAAACGGGTCCAGTCCCGGATCCCTGTTTCCGTTAAAGGGCTCTTGTATTCCTCGCTACCGGTGTTCCTTGCGCTCTTCCAGCAACGTTCGCATCACCTGTACGGGACGCCCGGGGCCAACACCGCAGAGCCGGTTCTTCATTGGATGTTCGCCGCAGGTGGTCTTCGCCTACCACCGCTACCCCTGGCTCATCCACCCGCTCGTCTACCGGCGGCATGGACACGACGGTTTCCACGTCCGCGGTCACAAGGGGGAGGGCACCACTACGACGCCGTTCGACATGGTTACGTGAACCACCTGGACCGGCGCGACATCGTTGGGGATGGCCCGTTCGTCGACGACGGTCATGTCCAGCAGCACGATGATGCCGCCGTTGAAGGCGCCACCGGCCCGTGTATCTCCAGCGGGTGGACCAGCATGCGCATGCCACGGGGCGGGCGTCCGCTGGTGATCGCGAAGAGTACCCCTCGGTCGTGTAGTTGCTCGATCGCCTCGACCGCACGTGGTGTGACCACTTTGACCTTGGTGACCACGGTGCCGTCCACGTCCGCCGGGACCGCCGCGATCGTCTGGGGCGCCGAAATAGAAGCGTCGGCCATTTTCGCACCAACTTTCAGCGACGGGACCCTGGGTCGTGTGAAGTCCGTCATTCTTGCCTGGCGTCGGGATATCCGCCCAGGTAATGTTTTCAACATGAACTGACGTTTTTCTGAGGTAACGGTGATATCTTCATTAACTCGGCGATAACTTGACTTAGCGGTTTGGCAAAGCCGATCCAGCCTCGGCCATCTTTCCGATGCGAGCCTGTCCGGGAAAGATCATGGTTGAGATAGCCGCAAGTTCCAGGACAGTCTGCGCAGGAATAAGTAAACGGTAGTGGCGTATGAGGCGAGATTTAGGGGTGGCAAGCCACGGTGCAGATGCGCTTTTTCCCTAGTCCCCCGCAAGCATCGACGTTATGTAGCCGAACCCAGCACGCGGAGGGCCGCCACGTAGGCCTGCCGTAGTGCAGATCTCTGCCTCCAGCACAGACAAGGAGCGTCCAGATGATTGTCGACTGTGCTCATTATCAGAACGGCCAGCGGACTCATGATGGCGTGATGCCGCTCGGGCAGGCGACGGCCCGGTGCGCCCAAGGGGGCTTCGTGTGGCTGGGACTGTTCGAGCCGGGCGAGGAAGAGCTGGCGAAGGTGCGCGAGACTTTCGGCCTGCATGAACTGGCGGTGGAGGACGCGCTGATCCTGCACCGGCACCCGAAGATCGTGAGTTACGACGACGAAGTGCAGCTGGTTGTCATGCGGACCGCACGCTATGACGAGGACACCGAAGAGGTCGACTTCGGTGAGGTCAGCGCACTTTTCGCGCCAACCTTCGTCATCACCGTACGGCAGGGCGTGGCGAGCGGCCTGCACGAGGCCAGACAGCGGCTGGAGAAGCGGCCGGACCTGCTCGCACTGGGCAGTTCATCGGCGCTCTGGGCGACCATGGACGAGGTCGTGGACAACTACGCGCCCGTCGTTCTCGCGGTCGAACGCGACGTCGACGAGATCGAGGAAACGGTGTTCTCGGGCGCGGTCGCGCCGACCGAGCGGATCTATTCGCTGCGCCGCGAGGCCACTGGCTTCTACCGGGCCGTCCATCCGCTGCTTGCGGTCATCTCGGCGGTCGAGCGCACCACAGCCCCGCCCGAGCTGCGGCCCTACCTGCGCGACGTCCGCGACCACCTGCTGCTGGTCGACGAGGGGATCGCCGACCAGCGTGACCTGCTGCGTACCGTGCTGGAGGCCAACATGGCGGTGATCTCCGTCGAGCAGACGAGGGTCAGTGTCCAGCAGAACCGCACTATCGAGCAGCTCACGATTCTCGCAACGGTCTTCCTGCCGCTAACGTTCATCACCGGGTTCTTCGGCCAGAACTTCGACTGGATGGTCAACCACATCAACACCCTTCCCGGGTTCCTCGTCTACGGCATCGGCAGTCTCGTCGTGGCGTTGGTGCTGTTGCTCTCATGGCTGAGGCTCCGCATGCCGCGCACGGACACCAGTACCGCTGTCGGCGAAGCCGCCGGCCAAGGTGCCGCCAGCCCGGCCGTCAGTCGGCGGGGCTCACCAGCTCGCGATCGCTGATCACCACTGCCCGGCCCGCTCAGCCCGTCCGGCTGCTGACGTAGCCCTGGGCGGGAAGTACCCCGGCAACATTGGCGATTTTGGCCATCATGGACACCGAGGATGACTCGGCGGTGACCGGCGCACGGTAACGGCCTGCTTACCTGGCCGTTGCCGGGCCAGGCGTACCGTCTGTCTGGCCCGGCCTTAGTGCTGCCAGAGCAGTCTCCCGGCTTGGTGAACAGGGTCCGGATCAGCTCATTCGTGAGGCCCGAGGTAACTCCAAGCAGACGGGAACCGGCCGACACCGATGGTGCGGCAGACCTTCTGGGCGGCCATGCTGACGGCTTCGGTGAACGTCGGAAAGGCGAATTGCACCTCGGCGAGTTGCTCAACGCTCATGCCCGCACGCATGGCGGTGGCAACGACCTGGACGATCTCGGCCGAGTAATTGCCGAACACGTGAGCGCCGAGGATCGCGTGGCTGTGCTGGTCGGCGATCAGCTTGCAGAAGCCTTCTGGATGCCCGTCGGCCACGGCCCGGAGCAGGTCATCGTACCAGGCGATGCCCACCGCGATGTCATGACCGCCGACGGCCAAGTCCTCGGTCAAGCCGACCGAGCCGTACTCCGGGTCGGTGAAGCTCCCGGTGGCCACCACATCGTGACCAGGCTTCCGGGTGGGGCCATGGACGGCGTTCCAGGCCGCAATGCGGCCCTCCACCCGGGCGCTCTGGACGAGCTTGGAGCGGCCGTTGACGTCGCCGACAGCGAAGATGTGGGAGACGTTGGTCCGTAGGTAGTCATCGACCGGGATGGCTCGCGGGTTGCTGGTGACTCCGGCGGCATCAAGATCCAGGTCCTGCAGGTTGGCGGGCCAGCCGACCGCGGCGAAGACGGCCTCCGCCGTTGCGTGCTCTGCTGGGCCGCCGCGGTTGAAGTGGATCGTGACCCGCTCGCCGTCGCGTTCGAGGGCCTGGACCGTCGCGCCCGTATTGACCTCGATGCCCTTGGCCTCGAACGCCTGGCCCAGCGCGGCGGAGACGCTGGCATCGGCGGTGGGCACCAGGCGGGGACCGGCTTCGATAAGCCGGACATCAGCGCCCAGATCGGCGAAGATCGAGGCCATCTGGCACCCGGTGTCGGCTCCGCCGATGACTGTGACGTATCCCGGTAGGGCCTTGAGGGTCCAGATATCCTCATAGGTCAGCGCTAGCTCGCCGCCTGGGACCGGCAGCGCGGCCGCGCGGCAGCCGACCGCGATGAGGACGTGGTCTCCGCGCCAGCTGCGGCCGTTATCGGCCAGCACGGCGTGCGGGCTAGTGAACCGGACGGGCCCAAGGTCCCCGACCAGGTCGATCCCCTGGCGGCGGAGGAGGCCGGCCATGTCCTTCTTGTCGTGGGCGTAGCGGGCGACCCGGGCGCAATTGGCCAGGACAGTGCCCATGTTCGGTACTGGCCGGGGGCCTTCTAGGCCGAACATCTCCCACGAGGACCAGTCCCGTGCCAGCCGGGCGGCACGGGCCAGGGTGCGGACCGGCGCCGGCCCGCGGTTCAGGTTGGTTCCCCCGACCTGCTCGGCTTCCAGCAGCGTGACGTCGGCGCCTAGCTCCCTCGCCTGCAGCGCGGCCGTGACGCCTGCTGGCCCGGCGCCCACGATCAGCAACCTCATGGCGCCTCCGTGCAGCCGCCTATGGTTATGACCCGCATTCTGTCTTCCCGGGGCAACTATCGACTGGCCTGCCGGTAAATAACCAGCGGCTGACAGGTAGCGGAATTGGTATCCCTTTGGCTCCCGTCCTCCGCGGCTGTCCAGGGCACGCTGATGCCGTTGGATGTGGTAGCGCTGGCCACCGCGTGGGCTGGCGCCGCTCTGCGCCTAGCCCGGGGTATTGTCCCTCGTGAATCGGTTTCGGATGTTCTGGGTATCTCCTCAGCGATCTTGGCGATCGTTCCGGTGGCGGCGGCGGACGTATGATGTTGGCGCCGCTCGGTTGCGGAGACCGGTGGCTTTCTGGCCGGTGCGGTTGGCGGCACATCGATGAGAAAGCCCTGGGCTGGTGGCCACGCAGACGCTGAATAACCTGCCCGCGCAGGTGTCGAGCTTCGTTGGCCGCGATCGGGAGCTGGCCGAGGTAAGCGCCCTGGTGGGCGGCTGGCGGCTGGTCACGCTGACTGGTGCGGGCGGGGCGGGCAAGACCCGGCTGGCCCTGCAGGTGGCGGCTGGGCTGGCCGATGGTGTCGGGGACGGGGTGTGGTTCGCCGATCTGGGCCAGCTGTCCGACCCGGATCTGGTGGCAGTGGCGGTGGCGGATGTTCTGGGCGTCCGCCAGGAGCCGGGCCGCCCGGTGCTGGGCACGCTGGTGACGGCGGTGGGCGGGCGGAGCCTGCTAGTGCTTTTGGACAACTGCGAGCACGTCATCGGCGCCTGCGCCAAGCTGGCCGACGCACTGCTGCGGGGCTGTGCGAACCTGGTGCTGCTGGCAACCAGCCGCGAGCCGCTGGGCATCGACGGGGAGCGGGTGTACAGGGTGCCGTCGATGGGTACCCCGGGCGACGGCGATGACCCTGGGGCGATCCGGGCGGCCGAGGCGGTGCGGCTGTTCGAAGACCGCGCGGCCGCGCAGGGGGTGGCGCTGGGCTGGGACGGGCCGGCCGCGCGGGTGGCCGGGCGGATCTGCCGGCGGCTGGATGGCATCCCGCTGGCCATCGAGCTGGCCGCGGCCCGCCTGCGGGTGCTGTCGGCAGCCGAACTGGACGCCCGGCTGGATGAACGGTTCGGCATCTTGACCGGCGGGTCGCGGGCCGCGATGCCGCGGCAGCAGACGCTGCGGGCCATGGTGGACTGGTCCTGGGAGCTGCTGACCGGCGCCGAACGGGCGGTGCTGGCCCGGCTGTCGACCTTCGCCGGGGGGTTTGGCCTGGCCGCGGCCGGGGCGGTGGCCGCAGGTCCGGACGTGCCCGCCGCCGAGGTCCCCAGGCACCTGGGGGCGCTGGTGGACAAGAGCCTGGTGCAGTTCGGTGATACCGGTGCCGGGCCGGGCCGGTACCGGCTGCTGGAAACCGTCCGCCAGTACGCGGCCGGCCAGCTGGATACCCACGGCCCGGCAGCGGTGAACCAAGCCCAGGCTTCGCACCGCGATTATTACCTGGCCCTGGCCGAGGTGGCGGCTCCGCAGCTCATGGCCGCCGAACAGGCCGCCTGGCTGGACCGGCTCGATGCCGAGCTGGGCAACCTGCGCGCGGCGATCGCCTTCAGCCTCACCCAGCCAGATCCCGAACAAGGCCTGCGGCTGGTCGCCTCCCTGCGGGTGTTCTGGCTGGCCCGCGGACATGCCGCCGAAGCGGCCGACGCGCTCCAGGCACTGCTGGACACGCCGGCCGCCCAGCAGGCGACGCTGCCCCGTGCCCGGGCATTGTCCGTAGCGGCCAACCTCATCGAGCGGGCGGGCAGCTACGCCGCCGCCGAGGCTTACTGCCAACAGGCGCTGGCGATTGCCCGTGCCGCCGGGGACGACCACCTGGTCGCCGAACTGTTGCACGAGCGGGCCTGGGTCCGGCTGCGCCAGGGGCAGTCCGGCACCGCGCTGCCGCTCATCGAGTCGGGTCTCAGCCTAGCCCGCCGTCTCCAGGACGCCCGTCTCACGGCCGCAATGCTGTCCGCCCGGTCGCACGCGCTGGACTACGAAGGCGACCACGCGGGCGCGGCCCTCGACGCTGCCGAGTCTCTCCAGCTCTGCCGACGGACGGGTGACCAGCGTGCGGTGGGCATCATGCTCGGGGATCTCGGAAACATCGAGCTGTCGGCGGGCGAGCTGGACTCCGCCCGCCGCCACTTGCATGAGTCGCTCGGCATCTTCCGCGCGCTCAACGAGCACTACGGCATCGTCGGGGAGACTTTCAACCTTGGCCTGGCTGAGTACCTCGGCGGCTTTCCGGACGCGGCCGAGCGACTGTTCGCGGAATCACTCGACCTGTCCCGGCGCATGGGAATGAGGGCGAATGTGGCCTACGCGCTGATCGGCCTAGCCTTGGCCGGCCACGGCGGGGCCGACCCTGGTTGGTCCGCCCAGCTGCACGGCGCGGCCGATCAGGCCCTAGCGGACTTGGGTCACGCCCTCGAGCCCCTGGAAGCCCGGCTGGCCGGCCTCGACCGCCAGCGCCTGCGCGCCGCGATGGGCGCCGAAACCTTCGATGCCGAATACGCCGCGGGCCGTGCCCTCGACCTGACGCAGGTGCTGGCCAAGGCCGGGCGTAAGGACACGGCGGCCTTGCAGGGCCGAGCGGCCGGTTTGCGCGGGCCTGCGCCGGTGCTGACGCCTCGCGAGCTCGACGTGCTCAAGCTCGTCGCGCAGGGATTCAGCAACGCCGACATCGCCCGGCGGCTTTTCCTGAGCGAGCACACAGTCCACCGGCACCTGGCCAACATCCTGCGCAAGCTGAACCTCTCCTCCCGGGCGGCGGCCGCGGCCTGGGGCGTGCGCACCGGGCTGGTCTGAGCCTGGCCCGATCGGGCCATCTGTCGCGGCGGCATCAGGTTGGCCCCAACGGGCGAAGCGACGGCATGCCGACCGGCCGCATCCTCGGAACCAGTGGCTACCTGTGCTGGGCGCCAGCGGTACCTGCCGCGCACCCCGCCGATACCGGCAGGGCCTGGTGCCGGGCCTGCCTCTGGACGAAAGGAATTCCCCATGCCCGCTGCAGTTCGCGCTGCCGCTCCTGAGCCGGTGACCCAAGCGGCCAGCCCGCTGTCCCGGCCCGCCCTGCCGGCCAGCGTCCGGACCGGTGCCGGGCTCCGGGCGGTGCGGCTCAGCCCGCCCCGGTTGCGGACCGCCAACGGCCACGACCGGGATGAACGCAGTGCCAGCTGGCTTGAACTGTTCTTCGACCTGGTGTTCGCCGGCGCGGTCGGCCAGCTGGCCGGCGCGCTCCAAGACCATCCTGCCCTGGGCGGGTTGGCCCGGTTCGCGATGCTGTTCACCCCGATCTGGTGGCTGTGGGTGATGTTCACCTTCTACGCCGACCGGCACGAGTCTGAAGACACTGCGCACCGCGCGGCGTTCCTGTCCGCGATGCTGCTGTGCGTCGCGCTGGCGGCCAGCGGGCCGCGCGCGCTGTCCGGCGAAACCGCTGGGTTCGTCATCGCTTTCTGCTGCCTGCGCGGGCTGCAGCTGGCCCTGTACGCCCGGGCGTGGCACTATCTACCAGCTACAAGGTCCTTGTACGGCCGCTATTTGGTGTTCTTCGGATGCGGCGGAATCCTGTGGCTGGCCTCGCTCGCGGTGGGCGGTTCGCTACGGTACGCGTTCTGGGCCGCTGCGCTGCTCACCGACGCGGCCGGGGCCCTGGCAATGCTGGCGCCCGGCCGCTGGGTCCCGCTCAACCCCTCCCACCTAGCCGACCGGTTCCAGCTATTCGTGCTGATCGTGCTCGGCGAGTCGGTCGCCCGGCTGATCAGCGCCGCCACCCTGCGGCCCTGGAGTCTTCCGCTCGCCGTCGTGCTCGCCGCGGCGCTGCTCACGCTCGCCGCGCTGTGGTGGGCGTGGCTGACCGCTGCAGACCGCCAGGCCCTCGACGGGCCCAGGTCCATCGCCCGATTCACCGCGGCCAACCTGCCCATCGTGGCGGGCATCGCCGCGGCCAGCGCCGGGATGCATATCGCGATCCTGGCCGCCCACGGCGGCGGCACCATCGGCGACGGGCCCAGGGCGGGGCTCTACGGTGGCGTCAGCGTCTACCTGCTGGCCAGCGCCTCGCTCCCCTCCCGCCGCATGACCGCGCGGACCCGGGCGTGGCGGATAGCAACCGCGCTGGCCGCCCTCGGCCTGGTCTTCATGGGCGCCATCGTGGTACCGGTCTTCCTGGTGCCCGCCCTCACAGCCGTCCTCGTCCTCGGCCTGGCAGCCGAGGCGCGCCACCACTCACCCCGCCGCGCTACGGGCGCGGCGCGGAAACCCAGGTCAATGCCAGCTACCCGGCGGGAATTCACCGGGCTCGCCCGAGGGAGCAACCATGCCCGCTGTCCTGGCTAGGCCGGCCGCACCGATGGTCATCCACGCCAGTCCCGGCTGCGGCGCGGCCCCGAAGGATCCGACGCTGGCGTCGGCGTGGCAGGCGGTGGCGAGCACCGCGATCGGCGACGAGCTGCTCGAATGGCCCCCGGATGTGTTCGCGCTGACTGAGGTGATCCTGCAGCGCTCGGAGGCGTACCGCTTCGCGCTGTCCCCGCCCGTCGGCTTGACGTGGCCACCTGCCAGCTTTCCGGACTGGCCCGATGCGGTCACCGCCGCGGCCCGGCGGTGGAGCTCCTGGGCCGAGAACCGGAACCACGCGATCCCGGGCCTGCTGGCCCAGGAGTGGGCAGTCCTCCGCGAACGGGCCGAGAACCCGCTCGACGATCTCACCCAGGCTCGCGACTGGCGACTGTGCCAGGCGCTGCTGACCCTGCATGCGATCGCAGATGAGGCCTGCGCCGGCCTGGGAAGCGCCTCGGGCGCCTCCAGTGCCGATGGTCTGCTCTACCGGGCTCGTGCCCGGGAGTTGCTGGCCAGGACCGGCTCCGTGGCGCGAGTGCCAGCGCACCTGGTCCGGGTGCTGCCCAAAATCCGCACCCCCCCGGCCGGCAGCTCGGTGCGCGCGCTGTCCCGGAATGCCTGCCTGCTCGTTCCCGGTGTGGAGGCCCGGTGGTACAAAGCGCCCCCCCGCGGCCTGGGCGCGCAGCCTTCCGGCGAGCGGGTGAACTACCTGCTCCTGCCGTGGCCAATGCGGATACGAGCATCAGACTTCCGGCCGGTGCGGGGACCGCTGCAGCGGCTGGCCAACGACCCCTTCGGCTTCTTCGAATTCGCGCCCTCCGAACGGCTCGACCTGGACCTGGCGGACCGGGTGCTGGCCGCGGCCCGGGAAGAAGCCGGCGCCGTCGATGTCGTCGTCCTGCCGGAAAGCGCGGTCGAGGACGCCGAGATCGATGACCTGGAGATGCTACTGGCCCGTCACGGAGTGACCGGGCTGATCACCGGAATCCGGGAGCGCCCGCAGCCGGGGCAGTTCCCGCGCAACTGGGTGCACGTCGGCGTGTCCGCCGGCGGCCAGTGGATGCATATCCGCCAGAGCAAGCACCACCGGTGGTCGCTGGATGACACGCAAATCCGCCAATACCACCTGGACCGCGCGTTGCACCCGCACGCCCGCTGGTGGGAGGCGATCGAGGTGCCCCCCCGGTCAGTCCAGTTCGTCGAGTTCGGCGATGGGGTCACGCTCGCCTCACTGGTGTGCGAGGACCTCGCGCAGACCGACGACGTGGCCAGCGTCATCCGCTCCGTCGGCCCGACGATCGTCGTGACCCCCCTGCTCGACGGCCCCCAGCTCAGCTCCCGGTGGGCAGCCCGGTATGCCAGCGTACTGGCCGACGATCCCGGCTCGGCGGTGCTGACGCTTACCTCTTTCGGCATGACGCAGCGCTCCGGGCTGCCCGGGCAGAACCCCTCGCCGGTGGTCGCCCTGTGGAAGAGCCCCGGCCAGCAGACACGCGAGATCTCGCTTGAGCCCGGCGCACAAGGCATCTTGCTATCGGCGAGCATCGCCCGGGCGCCCCGGCGCAGCTTCGATGGCCGCCGGCCGGGCGACAGCGGCAGAGAATTCTCCGGCGTGAGCTTCCAGCAAGTCACGGCCGCCAGCGTCGGCACCGGGTCACGGAATTCACTAACAAGCTCACCGTCCCGGCCCAGGCTGGCAGCCGAGGAAGTCACGATCCTGGCGTCGTGGGCGCAGGCGGCGGGCGAAGCGCTGACGTTCGGGGCCGAGCGTATCGGGGCGGTGGTTGCCGACGCCCGAGCAGGCGCCCCGTGGAGAGCCGAACTCGGGATTCGCCAACCCTCCCCGCCGTTGCAACACAGCATCAGCGGCATGTTCCATGCCTTTTACCCAGGCACCGCGGCGAGCGGTGACCCGGCCGCGCTGGGTGCCCGACGCCGCCGGCGCCGAGATCTCCCCCTGGGACCACGACGGCGCCGTGTGGGCAGTGGCGTTCAGCCCAGACGGGCCTGGGTAGCTACCAGCAGCAGCGATCGCAGCCCGGCTCTGGATAGTTGACCATGATGAGCTGATCCATCACGTAGATCGCCGCCTGGCCCGAAACCCTTACGCAGCAAGAATCGCGTCGCTCTTGCCGGACGAGCGATACCAGATGCCGCGAGCTGACCTTGGGTAACGACCCGCTGATCGCGGCGGCTGCGGCTTGCTCCTCCACATCGAACGGAGGTGGAGCCACCGTCAACGTCGCGGTCCCGCCGAGGCTGTTTCGGGTGATATCTGGTGGGGCCGCGGGCGCTGGCGGGGGTGGGGAGCGGGCGGCTGGGGTGGGCGGGTATCGCGTGTCAGGCGATACCCGGGGCAAACTACAGCGCGTGACGGAAACCATTCTCCTTTCCGCCTGGCCGATTTCGGCCCTGTGGCAAGACAGCTGCCGAGTCGGCGGCCATATGTGCAGGTTCTGGGTCCCGGAGCTGCAGCGGTCGGCTATTCGCGACGGGCCGGTGTAGCCCGAGCGGGCTACTGGCGTGGCGGGTACGGGCCAAGAGCTGGGGCGTGGGGACACCGCCGCGACCGGCGAGCTGCTCGCCCTGCTCGACGCCCGCCCGCCCGGGCACCTGGCCCCGATGCTGCGGGCCGAACGCGACCTGGCCCGCGCCCGCCTGGACGCCGGCGACGGCCCGGACGCCGCCGAGGCCCTCGTCGTGGCGGTCAGCGGCCTGCGCGAGCTGAGCACCCCCTACCACCTCGCCCACGGCCTGCTCGACGACGCCAGCTACCTCGCCCGCCTCGGCGATCCTGACGCCGCAGCGCTGGCCATCGACGAAGCTCGCGCCATCGGCCAGCGCCTGCTGCCAGCCCCTGCTCGACCGGGCCACAGACATGAAACCCTCAATATCCGGCGCGCAGACCTTAGGCCACCGCCTTGGCGAAGAACCTGGATCGCCTAACCCCATATCGTCTCGATCCGCACACCTTCGCCAACCCCTTCGGCCAGCCAGGTTCATCGGCACCTTCGCCCCCGACCTGTACATCCAGTACGTCCGTGACCTGGCCGGCTCCCCGTCGATGACAACGGGCAGCTCAACCCCGCCGGCATCGGCCAGACCATGGCCAGATACGCCAGTCAAGTAACCAGGTAACCCCGCGGTCGGAGCTGACCGCACGCTGGACTTAGAACAGCGCTCCCCGACCCGGCCAGGCGCCAGGCGCGCCCTAGAGCAGCAGCACGAAGCGACAGCGGCCGTGCTCCCTGTCCGTATCCTGATCAGCGGTAAACCCGGCCGAGGCCAGCAGCGACGCGCCCGCTGCGCCTCCTGTCACGCACGCCTGCACCTGCTCGAAGCCGTCGGCCCTTAGCCATGTGAGCGCGCCGGTGAGAAGTCGGCGGCCGAAGCCGCGTCCGCGCAAGCAGACGCCAACGCCGATCCCGGTCAGCTGCGCAGTCCGAGTCGGCCATTGAAGGCGGAAGGCGACGGCCGCGACCGGCGGCGCCGTCAGCGGCAGCGTGAGGTCGCTGAGGACGAGCACCCGGTGGTGCCGCATCAGATCAGCTACCTCCCGCTCGTCGAGGGGGACATCCCGCAGCAGCACCGCAACGTCCCGCTCCCCGGCCAGCGCCGCCGGCCTCACCAGCAGCGGGGGCGCGTCCGGCCTGCGATCTCCCTCGGTGTCCACCCGGCCAGAGTCACCGAGGCGACTTGGCCGCGGCTTGGCTGCCAAGCCAAGTCAACGTAGCGGTGAACGACAAGCCGCTGTGCAGACCCTAGTGCCTGTAGCAGCGATGTCCTGGCCCCCCAATGCCCAGGGCGGCACGTGACCAGCACGAACGGAAAGGATCTGACATGTCTGCCTCCTCAATACTGACCCACCGGTCTACCCGGCCTAAGCACAGCCTGGACGGCAAGGTCGTGCTCCCGGGAGACGATGGCTTCGACAGCGCGCGGCGGGCCTGGAACCTGGCCGTTGACCAGCGCCCGGCCGCGGTCGCCTTCCCCGAGTCCGCTGCCGACGTGGCGGCCGCCGTCCGGTACGCGACCGGGCGCGGCCTGCGGATCGCTGCCCAGGGCACCGGCCACAACGCCCGGCCGCTCGGGCCGCTGGCCGACACGGTACTGGTGCGGACCGACAAGATGCGCGGCATCCAGATCGACCCGGAGACCCGGACCGCCCGATCCGAGGCGGGTGTGGTCTGGATCGACGTCGTGCAGGCCGCGGCCGCCCACGGGCTGGCCGCGCTGGCCGGCTCCTCACCCGACGTCGGCGTGACCGGCTACACCCTGGGCGGCGGGTTGAGCTTCCTGGGCCGCAAGTACGGCCTGGCGGCCAGCAACGTGACCGCGGCCGAGGTGGTGACCGCGGACGGTCGGCTGGTCCGCGCCGACGCCGGGCACGAGCCCGACCTGTTCTGGGCGCTGCGCGGCGGAGGCGGCAGCTTCGGGATCGTCACCGCGCTGGAATTCCGGCTGTTTCCGCACACCCGGGCCTACGCCGGGACCCTGTGGTACCCGATCGAGCGCGCCGCCGAGGTGCTGCACGCCTGGGCCGAGCTGACCCGGGGACCGGTCCCGGACGAGCTCACCACCATCGGCCGGCTCCTCAACTTCCCGCCGGTCCCGCAGATCCCCGAACCGGTCCGCGGCCGCTCGTTCGTGATCGTGGAGGCTTGCCACGCCGGCGACCCGGCCCACGCGGACCGCCTGCTGGCCCCGCTGCGCGCGCTCGGCCCGGTCGACGACACCATCACCAACGTCCCCATGCCCGCGCTCAGCCACCTGCACATGGACCCCGAGCAGCCCGTGCCCGGGGCAGGCGACGGGATGATGACCGGCCCGCTGCCCGCCGAGGCGATCGACGCGCTCGCCGCCGCCGCCGGCCCTGGCGCGGCGTTCCCGCTGCTATCGGTGGAGGTGCGCCACCTAGGCGGCGAGTTCACCCGCTCCCGCCCCGGCAACGGCGCACTGGCCAGCCTCGACGCCAGCTACGCGGTGTTCGCCGTGTCGATGACCCCGGTCCCCGAACTGGTAGCCCCGGTCATGGCCCAGGTCCAGACCATCAAGGACGCGCTGGCGCCCTGGACCGCCCGGCAGATGTACCTCAACTTCGCCGAGACCCAGGCACCCGCAGCGCCGTTCTGGACCGAGCACGCCTACCAGCGGCTGCGCGAGATCAAAGCCAGCATCGACCCCGCAGACATCATCCGCTCCAACCACCCCATCCCGCCCGCAGGCCGCTGATCGGCCCGCCGGTCGGAATGGGCCTGACATGTCTTCCCTTACAACACTTACCACCTGCACGTGGACCCCCGGGACAGTTCCTTCCGGGGCGGCGACGGGATGACAACCGGCCCTTTGCCCGCCGGAGCGGTCGAAGCCCTCGCCGCAGATCTGTGGGGGCGGGGCGGTCTGCCATCCGACACTTCGCAGGTAGTGCCCTGACCATTCCCGCCGGGACGGCGCCGTGCGGTCGGCGCGGTGACTCGGTTCTTACCGGGCCGTGGTGATCCGGTCGATGAGGTCTGTGGTGCGGTTGATCCATATCTGGGAGCCGACCCGGGTCTCGAGCGCCAGGCCGGCCCGGGCGTGTTCGGCGGCCTCATCCAGGCGGCCTAGCCGCCAGGCCAGCCCGGCCTGCAGGCTGTCGACGGCACCGCCGCAGTCGCCCACATGACCCACGATAGCCAGCTCGCCGGCGTGCGGTGCGAGCTGGCTATGCAGCCAGGCGGGGTCCGGGACGCCGAGTGCGGTAGCGACCTGGGCCCAGTAGGCGATCGGCTGGAACCAGGTCCACGACCGCGGCGGCGGCGCGAACCAGCGGTTTGTGATCTGGCGCGCCCGCTCCGGGTCGCCCCGCAGCACGAAGCCCAGAGCAGCGGCGGGAGCGGCAAGGTGAGGAATGGACGGATGATCCGGCTGCGCAAGGCGCACAGCGATCTGCTCGGCGTGGTCGGCAAGCGTGCCGGCGAGCAGCATCTGGCAGCTGCCCAGGATGAACTGGCCTGGTTCCTGCCAGGTGGTGCCCAGGTTCAGCATGGCCCGGGAGGCTGGCTCAATGATGTCGGCGGCGCGCTCGACGTCCCCGGCGGCGAAGTAGCGGCACGCCTGCACGAAGCGCAGCTGTACCTGCAGCTCGGGTGAGTGGAGCATGTCGGTGGCGAGCCTCCACGCCTGCTCCAGCTCGGCGTCGAACCGGCCGAGCTCACCGAAGCGGATCCGTTCGACCAGCAGCCTGGCCAGCAGGATCGCCCGCACTTGCGGGGCGAGGCCTGGCCGGCGGTCCGTGAGCATCTCGTCGAGGACCGCGCGGAACTGCGGCAGGTGGTCGGTGACCTCCGCCGACCACAGGTAGGCGCAGGCGGCGATACCGAGCTCGTCGGGCCGCCCGATCCGCTGCGCGGTGTCGAGGGCTTGGTTCGCGTAACCCCAGCCGCGGAGAGCCGCCTCGTCGAAGCACAGCTCGATGGCCAGGGTGGCCAGGATGCGGACGCGGCCGGCGGGATCGCCATCGCCGATCCGGTCCAGCTGCCGCTCGAGCAGCGCGATGAGACGGGTGTCGATCTCTCCCCATTCGCGTGGTCCCCACAGCTGTGGGGCGCCGAACGCGACCGCCGCCGCGAGCATCCGGTTTTCGTCGCCGATCCTGTCGGCCAGGCTGATCGATTCATCGAACGCGGCGTGCGCCTCGCGGAGCAGTCCGGCCGACCGGCGCGCCCGGCCGAGCTCGACGAGCACGTCACAGCGGGTGGCATCGGCATGCGGCATCGCCGGGGAGATAGCGGCAAGCGCCTGTTCCAAGTGACGGGCCGCGTCCTGCCAGGCGCCCTGCCGGACCGCCCGGGCGGCGGCCTCACGGGCGTACGTAACGGCTTTCGCCGGGTCGCCGATGGGGCCGGCGGACAGGTAGTGGTAGGCGATCTGGACGACATCGGCGGTGCTGGCGGAGGAGATGTCCTCCAGCGCGTTCGCGACCCGGGCGTGCAGCCGCGCCCGTTCCACCCGGCTGAGGCTCGCATACAGGCTCTCGTGGATGAGCGGGTGCCGGAAGCCGAACCCCCAGCCGCCCTCGGCCGTGGTGACCAGGCCAGCGGCGATCGCCGGCTCCAGGTCCAGCAGCAGATGCTCGGCGTCGACGCCTGTCACGCGTTGGAGCAGGTCCAGCTGCAGGTCCCGTCCCGCCACGGCGGCGACCATGAGAAGCGACTGGGTGTCCTCCGGAAGCCGTCCGGCCCGGCGCATCAGCACGTCGCGGATGCCGCTGGGCACGTCGTGCGCGCGCACATCGCCGGCGGTCAGCGGCTGGCGCCATCGTTCGCTGCTGATCAGCCGGATCAGCTCGGTGGTATAGAACGGGTTGCCGCCGGTGCGGTCCATCAACGCGGCGACCACGTCAGCTAGGGGCGGTTGCCCGGTCAGTCGCTCGACTACCGCGGCGACATCTGCCGCCGTCAAGGCGCTGACCGCTACCCGCTCCGCGCCTGGATGGCGGAACAGTTCCCCCAGCGCCTGGCCCAGGGGACCGGACCGCTCGGTGTCGCGCACCGTAGGCAGGACCAGCACGGCCATCCGGTGCAGGTCGCCCGCCAGCAGCTGCAGCAGGGCCAGCGACGCGTCGTCGGCGGCGTGCAGATCATCGACCACCGCGAGCACCGCAGCGTCGGCCGTGGCCTCGCCGAGCGCGGCGGCCACCGCCTCATAGGCCCGGAACTGGCGGGCGCTGTCTTCCCCCTCGGCCGCGACCTCACCGTCCAGTCGCTGCCGGGCCGCCCGGACCAGCGGCCCGTCCGGCAGCGCCTGCAGCAGCTGGCTCCACGGCCAGTACGCGGGTGCCGACGCGGCGTCCAGGCACCGGCTCCAGGCGACCGTGACTCCCGCGGCCACGGCCAGGCGCGTCCCCGCCTCCGCCAGTGTGGTCTTGCCCGCACCCGGCTCACCGACCAGGACCACCGCCCCGCCCTCGCCGGAACAGACCTCCTGGAGCCGGCCCTGAAGATACGCCAGCTCCGCATCACGGCCGACCAGGGAGGGCGCGGTCAGCCCCGCATCCGGCTGCGGCCCGGCACGCGGCACCTCAGCGTGCCCGGGCGCGGCATCAGGCGGCACGGCAACTGGCGCCGTGGCGCGCCGGCTGGGCCTGTCGAGGGAGGGGTCCTGGGCGAGCACGGCGGCCTCCAGCCGGCGCAGTTCGGGTCCGGGCTCCAGGCCGAGCTCGTCGGCCAGCACGGTGCGGCATCGCTGGTAGGCGTGCAGCGCGTCGGCCTGCCTGCCGCAGCGGTATGCCGCGACGATCAGCTGCCCCCAGCGCCGTTCCCGCAGCGGCCGCGCCGCCACCATGGCCTCCAGCTCGGCCGCGGCCTGAGCATCCCCGCCCAAAGCCATCCACGCGTCGACCCGGTCCTCCAGGGCGAGGTCATGCGCCTCTACCAGCCGGGCCACCACCGGCACGGCCCACGGCTCGCCGGCGAACTCGGCCAG
>JASIGD010000351.1 GCA_030045295.1 Streptosporangiaceae bacterium | reverse complement strand
TGCCCTGCTTCACCGCGGCGGACGTCGCGGCGGCGCGCGAGCGGATGGCCATGCAGTCCGCCCTCGGGGTTCCGGTGCGCTGGCTGGACCCGGATGAGGTGGACGCCCTCAACCCGACGCTCGCGCCAGGTCAGACGCTCGGCGGCACCTTCTGCGAGCAGGACGGGTACATCAAGCCGCCCCGGAACGTGGCCGCCTACACCGTGGCCCTGCTCCGCGGCGGGGTGGAGGTGGAAGAGCGGGTCGCGTTCTGTGGCCTGGCGAGCGGCAGCGGCGCCTCGGGCGGGGCGGTCCTGGTCGACACGAGCGAGGGACGGATCGACGCGGGCCTGGTGGTCCTCACCGGCGGGCCGAAGCTGGCCGCGGTCGGCAGGCTCGCGGGCATCCGCATCCCGGCGGGAGGCGCCAGGCACCAGGTCGCGGTGACCGAGCGGCACCCGGACCTGGATCCGGCCCGGGTGCCGATGGTGTTCGACCTGGCCGCGGGGCTCTACTGGCGGCCGGAAGAGGGCGGCCTGCTGTTCGGGATGAGCAACCCGGACGAACCGCCGGGCGAGAACCGCGAGGTCGATGAGAATTACCTGGCCAAGATGCGGGCGCGGCTGGCCGGGCTGGTTCCGGTCACCGCCGGGCTCGGGCTGCGCAGGATCTGGGCCGCGACCATCGACTACACCCCGGACCACCTGCCCATCATCGGCCGCGCGCCGGGCCTGGACCGGGTGACCGTGGCCTGCGCGGGCGGGGCCGGCATGATGTGGGGTCCGGCCGTCGCAAGGGCCGCCGCGGACGTCGCCCTGACCGGTAGCTCGGAGGTGGTCGACACTTCAGCGCTCGGCCTGGACCGTTTCGACGACGCCGGCCGCAGTCGGCTGGCGACAGATCCCATTGCCCTGCCCTTCCCGGAAAGGATCACCTCATCATGATCACCGCCACTCCGTTCCTGGCCGCCGCGGCCGACGCGAAGCTCGAGGACTGGGGTCCGCTGGATGAGGCGACCGGCGAACCGATGCACACTTCCGGGATGACCCTCTTCTCCGGGGAGGGCGACGCCGAAGCCGGGGTCTGGGAGTGCACCGCGGGACCGTCCCGGTGGAGCCTGCAGAACAACGAGTTCGTGCATATCCTGTCCGGTCGCATGACGGTGACGCCCGACGGCGGCGAGCCGACCGACATCGGACCCGGTGATACCGCCGTGTTCCCCCGCGGCTGGGCGGGCACCTGGCAGATCCACGAGACGATCCGCAAGCTGTACGTGCTGTTCTGAGCCGGGCCGCGGCCCGGCGCGGGGCCGGACCGGGCCGGCGGCATATGCTCCTCGTGGCCCCGAGTTCAAAGGAGGAGGCCCGGTGTCGCTGGATGATTTCCCCCGCTACCCGCTGCTGTTCGGCCCGAGCCCGGTGCACCCGCTGGAGCGGCTGACCGCGCACCTGGCCGGCGCGACGATCTGGGCCAAGCGGGAGGACTGCAACT
Organism: Streptosporangiaceae bacterium; assembly: GCA_030045295.1. The sequence goes on along the minus strand of JASIGD010000351.1, from coordinate 6,522 downwards.
CCGGGCTCGCTTTCGGCGGGAACAAGACCCGCAAGCTGGAATACCTGGTGCCGGACGCGCTGGCGCAGGGCGCGGACACCCTGGTCTCGATCGGCGGGGTCCAGTCCAACCACACCCGCCAGGTGGCCGCGGTCGCCGCCAGGCTCGGCCTGAAGGCCAGGCTGGTACAGGAGAACTGGGTCGACTGGCCCGACCCGGTCAACGACCGGGTGGGAAACATCCTGCTCTCCCGGATCATGGGCGCCGATGTCCGGATGGTGGATGAGGCCTTCGGCATCGGCATCAAGTCCAGCTGGGAGCAGGCGCTGGAGGACGTCCGGGCCGCCGGGGGCAAGCCGTACGCGATCCCGGCCGGCGCCTCCGACCACCGGCTGGGCGGGCTGGGCTTCGCGAACTGGTCGTACGAGGTCCAGCAGCAGGAGCAGCAGCTCGGGATCTTCTTCGACACGATCATCGTGTGCAGCGTCACCGGCTCCACGCAGGCCGGGATGGTCGCCGGCTTCGCCGGTCAGGACCGGCCGCGGCAGGTGATCGGCATCGACGCGTCGGCGCGGATCGACGAGACCCGGGCGCAGGTCGAGAAGATCGCCAGGAACACCGCCGAGCTGATCGGCCTCGGCCGGGAGCTGCGCGACGATGAGATCATCCTCCTGGAGGGATGGGCGGGCGAGCACTACGGCATCCCGGTGCGGTCCACGCTGGACGCGATCCGGCTGGCCGGGCGCATGGAGGGCATGATCATCGACCCGGTGTACGAGGGGAAGTCGATGGCCGCGCTCATCGCCTTGGTCCGTTCCGGCCGGATCGGCAAGGACTCGACGGTGCTGTACGCCCACCTCGGCGGGCAGCCCGCTCTCAACGCCTACAGCGGCCTGTTCCGCTGACCGCGCGGGCGCTGCTGCCTTCGGTTCGCGTGAGTCCTGGCTCCCCGTCTTTCCCGCCTTCCCCGGGCAGTGACCTGCAAACCGGGCGCCTCTGGAGCATTGACCGGCCACGTGCGGTGAGCGAGGCTGAATGCCATGTCCTGGCGGATCCATTTCACGGCCGAGGATCTCGAGCGGATCCAGGTCAGCCCCACGCTCGGCCCGCTGGCCGAAACCGTGATGGCACTTTCCCTGCTCAGATGTCCCTGGCGGAGCCTGGGCACCTTCAGCGAGTGGCGTGGCCAGGTCAGCGGAAAGATAACGGCGCAGATGAAGGCGCTGACCTGTCTGATCCCGCCCGGAACTACCGGAGTGGACCTAGGCACGCTTACCGGTGAGGCGCCGACCATCGAGCAGGGAGTCCAGGCGCTCCTGGCCGTACCGACCGAGAACCTGCTCACGGAGATGGAGGTCACCGACCGGTGGCACAGGCTGCCGGCGGCCGCCTGGGCGGCCGTCGAGGCCGACGGGAAAGCCCGGCGCGAGCTCGCGGCCGCAACCCAGGCCGCGTACGAAACGCTGGTCGAACCGTACTGGATCCGTATCCACGCCCGCCTGCGGGCCGACCAGGTCGCTCGCAGCCGCACGCTGGCCTACGAGGGACCCGACCGGCTGCTGGCCTCGCTGCAGGGCCGGTGGATCCGCTGGCGGCCGCCAGTCCTCGAGGTGCTCATGTACAGCCGCTTGGAGATGCACCTGGACGGCCGGGGCCTCGCGCTGGTGCCCTCGGTATTTGTCGGCCAGCACCCCATGCTGACGTGGGACGCGAGTGACCCCCTGGCCATGCCCCGGCTGATCCTGCCCGCGGTCGGCGACCAGGACGGCCATGATTACCTGTGGGACGGCCGGCGGAACGCCGGAGCGGCCCTGGCCGCGCTGGTCGGCCGGAACCGGGCGGCGGTGCTGAGCGCCGTGGCTGACGGATGCACGACCACCGAGCTCGCCTGCCGGATCGGCATCACGCCGGCGGCGGTCAGCCAGCACGCGTCCGTGCTTCGTGACGCGGGCCTGATCAGCACGTGCCGCCAGGGCAGCGCCGTCCTGCATGTACTCACGCCGCTCGGCTCGGAGCTGCTGCAGGCCGGATAGGCGGGACGGCGCGCATGGTGGGCTGGCCATGGCCGACCGGGACCATGGCCAGCTCGGACCACCGGCTGTGGTTTCCGGTCTCAGGATCCTCATTGGCTGACGCGTGCCGCAAATCCTTTAAGCTGTGGCTTAAAACGGCAGCTGGGAGGGCCTGCACGCAGATTCGGCACGGCTACGGCGTCATAATTGCTGGCATGGCTGAGCTGCGGCCAGGGCTGGGACCGCCGGGATGAGGGCCGCCGGGATGAGGGCGACCGGGACAAGGGCCGCCGGGATGAGGGCCGGACGGACGGTCCGGTGCGGCGCGGCGGTCGCCGGTGGCCCGCGCCGCTGTGGCAATCGGGTCTGGTCTCGGAGGATGACCGGCTGCGTTGCTGGCGTGCTGGCGCTGACCGCCGTGGCCGGTTGCAGCGGGAGTCCCCCGGCGCATCCGGGTACACCGCCGAGTCCGGCGCCGACCGGGATCAACCGTCCGCGGCCGACCCGGATCAGCCGCCCGCAGCCGGCCCGCACCGCCGCGAGGCCGCTGACGGCCGACGCCAGGGCGTGCGGGTCGATGCCCTCGTTCCCGGCGGGAACGGCCGATCAGATCATGGCCGGGCGGCTGACGATCGCGCCGTTCCAGGCCGTCACCATCGACCCGGACCGCGACGGCGACGTCAACTGGTCGCTGGCGCCGTTCGGCGCCAATCCGACCTGGGTGCTGGATTTCCAGACCGGTGACTGGATCGAGGCGCTCATCGAGGCCTACCTGGCCGGAGGCCCGCACGCCGATGCCTACCGGGATCGCGCCGAAACGATCCTGAAAAGCTGGCTGGCCGGGGTGCCGATCCAGAACCAGAACCCCGAGACGCTGATGTGCTCGGCCGAGGCCTTCCCGGGCCAGGCCTGGATCCACAACCAGATCCCGGTCCTGCTGGACTACTACGCCGCGAACTGGGACGGCGCCTATAACCACGGCCTATCCCAGGACCTGGAACTGCTGCGCGCCGGGTGCGCCTACCCGGCCGGGGCCTGGGGCGGGCAGCCGCTGAAGTGGCGGGCAGAGGCCAGGCAGCAGATGATCGAGGCCTTCGAGCCCAACCAGTACGGTCCCGCGGTGGATGCCCAGGGCGTGACCAACGAGCAGTCGACTGGATACGCCAACCTCGACATGGGTCTGTGGGATACAGCCGAGCACGACCTGGCCGCCTGCGGCTACTCGCTGCCGGGTTGGATCACCTCGCGGATCGCGCAGATGCCGACGTTCCTGGCCATGGCCACCCAGCCCGACGGCAAGCTGGTCCAGATCGGCGACACCTACGTGATCTCACCGCGCAACCGGCCCGGGACCCCGCTTCAGTACGCCGCGACGCAGGGCACGGCCGGCACGCCCCCGACGCAGAAGGTGGCGGTCTACGCAGCCGGTTACGTGTTCGGCCGCTCCGGATGGGGAACGGCCCGGACGTTCGGCGATCAGTCGTTTTACTCGCTGCGCTTCGGACCCGGCACCCAGATCCACGGCCACGATGACCACATGGGGCTGACGTACTACGCACGCGGCCGCGACCTCATCGTCAACAGCGGTCACACAGGGTACGAGGACACCCCGTACCGCGCGTATCTGCTCTCGCCCGAGGCGAGCAGCGTCCTGGTCATGCCCGGCGTGCCCTTCAACCCGTCCGCGCCGACCTACCTGATCAGCCAGGACATCGGCGCCGAGGGGCAGTTCTTCGAGTTCACCGACACCGCGTTCGGCGGGCTGCCACGCTACCGCAGCGTCTACGTCAGCCAGGACCCGGACTTCATCCTGGTTTTCGACCGGGCTCAGGGCGCAGCCAGCTACCAGCAGCTGTGGCACCTGGACCCCGGCCTGACCGTCACCACGGTGCGCAGCTCCTACGCGATCGCCACGGCGCCGGGCACCCAGCTGGAAATCCGCCAGATCGCCCTGCCCGGCCAGGTGATCCCGGACGGCTCGACGCAGGTGATCCGCGGTCAGGTCAATCCCTATCAGGGCTGGGTGTCGCACGCCGCGCTGCAGCGCATACCCGCGCCGGTGATCACCATGACCCGCACCGGGCCGAGCGCCGCGATCCTCACCCTGATCGCTCCCACCAGCCCCGGCACCGCCATCACCGCGGCCATCACCCAGGGTCCCGCCGACTGGTACCAGTTGCGCCTGCAGATCGGCGCTCGCCAGCTCTCCTTCCTGATCAGCGCCGACGGCGACATCCAGCCAGGCTGACGGCGCGATGGCGCTGGTCGGCGACTGTGGCGGCGGCGCGGTCGGGAGGTCCGATCTTGGCCCGGCCCACTATTGACAGCCCTCGGGGGAAAGGCCACGCTTCCGATCATGCTGCTAGTGACCGGGTGAACGGACTCTAGCCGCACGGCACGGGCCAACGAACAGCACCCTCACGACATCTCACAGCGGAGGTTCTCATGACGACGGCAGCGGACCTGGTAGCGGGGCGGCCGCTGGTTTTCCGTAATGCGACCGTGCTCACGATGGACGACGCGCACCGGGTCCTGCCCGGTACGGACGTGCTGATCACGGGGGAGCGAGTTGCGGCGGTCGGCCCGGGCTTGCCGGTGCCCGAAGGTACCGCGGAGATCGACGCGACCGGCGGCATCGTCATGCCCGGCATGATCGACACGCACCGGCACATGTGGCAGACCGCCATGCGGGCGTACGGGGCCGACTGGACCCTCACCCAGTATTTCGTCTGGTACTACCTGAACTGGGGCAAGAAGTTCCGCCCGCAGGACGTGTACGCGGGCAACCTGCTGTCGGCTATCGAGTCGGTCGACGCCGGGGTGACGACCACGGTGGACTGGTCGCACGGGCTGCAGACCACCGATCACGCCGAGGCCGCCACGGACGCCCTGGAGGAAGTACCCGGGCGGTTCGTCCTGGCGTACGGGAACATCCAGCAGGGGTCGTGGGAATGGTCCACCGCGCCCGAGTTCCGTGACTTCTACGTGCGCCGGTTCGACGGCAAGGGCGACATGCTCGGGTTCGCGATCGCCTTCGACATCCCCGGCGACGACCCGGCGTTCCCGGAGAAGGCCACCTTCGAGGTGGCCCGGGAGATGGGCGTGCCGGTGACCACCCACGCCGGGGTCTACGGCATCACCGTCGACGCCGGCGTCCGGCGGATGTACGAAAACGGGTTCTGCGCCCCGTCGACCGTCTACGTGCACTCCGCGTCCCTGTCGCCCGACTCGTACCACATGATCGCCGCCACGGGAGGCTCGGTGTCGGTCTCGACCGAGAGCGAGTGCAGCGCCGGCCAGGGTTACCCGCCCACCTGGCAACTGCGCAAGTACGGCATCCCGGTGTCGCTGTCCCAGGACACCAGCGTCTGGTGGAGCGGCGACATCTTCTCCGCCATGCGGGCCACGCTCAGCGCCGACCGGGCCATGACGCACTTCGAGTCGCACCAGGAGGGGAAGGCCCTCACCCACCACCACCTGCGGGCCGAGCAGGTCGTCGACTGGGCCACCCGGGGCGGGGCGAAGGCGCTCGGCCTGGACTCCGCCGTCGGCAGCCTGGAGGAGGGCAAGAAGGCCGACCTGGTGCTGATCAAGAACGACGACTCACCGGTCAGCTTCCCGATCCTGCACCCCTACGGCCACGTGGTCTACCAGGCGCAGCGCGGCGACGTGCACACGGTGGTGGTGAACGGGCGGGTGGCCAAGTACGACCACAAGCTGGTCGGCGTGGACCTGGACAAGGCCAGGCGGGCGATCGAGGAGACGGTCGGGTACCTCAAGAGCGAACTCGGCGAGCAGGCCTGGGAAGAGGGCATGAACCCGGAAATCCCCGCGCACGAGGCGCTGGCCAACCCGTACACCTACACCGGCGAGGCCGCGTGGAAGGAAGACGAGTAGCGCCGGCGCGGCTCGTGTCTGGCCGGATGGCCTGAGGGGATCACGCCGTTTCGGCTTGCAGAACCTCGGCGGCGGGCCGGCGGGCGCCGACTTGGGCCGGGATGCCGGCCAGCACGGCCACCGCGGTCAGGGTGGCGAGCACGACGGCGGCCAGCCACCAGACGGGCGGGATGGTCATCAGGCCGGCGTCGGTGGCCTTGAACAGCCCGATGCCCAGCGGGATGCCCAGCAGGCTACCCGGCACCGCGGGCAACACCTGGGCCCACGCCACCCCGGCGCTGACCTGACGCGGGGATGCGCCGAGCGCGCGGGCCAGGGCCGCGGAACGACGGAAATCCAGCACCGTGGCCCAGGCGGTGCAGACCGCGTTGAGCACCGCCAGCGCGACCAGCACGGTCGTGATCACCACCAGCATCTCGGTGTCCCGGGTGACCACCGGGTCACCGACCTGGCCGCCGGCCGGTCCGAGGTCGTGGTTGACGGTGGCGCGGAAGGTGAGCAAGGCGACGATCCCGGCGGAGGTGACCGCGACGCTGGCCGCGCCGAGCACGGCGCGGCGCAGCCGGCCGGCGGCCATCCGGGTCCCCAGCAGCAGCGGCACCGGCAGCCGGGCGGACAGCGCGATCAGCGCAGC
>JASIGD010000350.1 GCA_030045295.1 Streptosporangiaceae bacterium | reverse complement strand
CGCAAGGTGCTCGTCCAGGGCGTCAACATCGTCAAGAAGAACAAGAAGGTCACCTACCAGGGCCAGCGCGGCGCCAAGGAAGGCGGCATCACGCACGAAGAGGCGCCGATCGACGTGAGCAACGTCCAGCTGGCCGATCCGGACGGCAAGAACCCGGTTCGGGTCGGCTACCGGTACGACGACGACGGCCACAAGATCCGCGTGGCCAGGCCGACCGGGAAGGACGTCTGATGGCGACCGAGGCCCCGCCGATTCCGCGGCTCAAGCAGCGCTACCGGGACGAGATCGCGTCGGCGCTCAAGGACGAGTTCGGCTACGGCAACGTGATGCAGATCCCCGCGCTGACCAAGATCGTGGTGAACATGGGCGTCGGCGAGGCGGCCAGGGACGCCAAGCTCATCGAGGGCGCGGTGCGCGACCTGTCCGCCATCACCGGGCAGCGCCCGGCCGTGGCCAGGGCGAAGAAGTCCGTGGCCCAGTTCAAGCTGCGCGAGGGCATGCCCATCGGCGCGCACGCCACGCTGCGCGGCGACCGCATGTGGGAGTTCCTCGACCGCCTGCTCACGATCGCGCTGCCCCGGATCCGCGACTTCCGCGGCCTGTCCGACCGGCAGTTCGACGGGCACGGGAACTACACGTTCGGCCTGAACGAGCAGCTCATGTTCCACGAGATCGATCCGGACAAGGTGGACAGGCAGCGCGGGATGGACATCACCGTGGTGACCTCCGCGACCAACGACGCCGAAGGCCGCTCGCTGCTGCGGCGGCTCGGCTTCCCATTCAGGGAGGGGTGACAAGTGGCGAAGAAGGCGCTGATTGCCAAGCAGAAGCGGACCCCGAAGTTCAAGGTCCGCGGCTACACGCGGTGCACCCGCTGCGGGCGGCCGCGGGCCGTCTACCGCAGGTTCAGCCTGTGCCGGATCTGCTTCCGCACGATGGCGCACCGCGGCGAGCTGCCCGGCATCACCAAGTCCAGCTGGTAAGCCCACGTGAGCGATATTCAGACCGGCTGGCGAGCACGGGCCTTGTGTCCGTGCGAGCGGTCGGTGCCAGAAACTGAATAACGCGAACTTTCGAATAGAATACAGAACGAGAACACCGCAGGTCCCGCGGGAAACCACGGTGAGGAAGGCCTCAAGGCCATGACGATGACCGACCCGATCGCAGACATGCTCTCGCGTCTGCGCAACGCGAACTCGGCGTACCACGAAACGGTGGGCATGCCGTACTCCAAGATCAAATCCCATATCGCGGAGATCCTCCAGCAGGAGGGCTACATCGCCGCCTGGCGCGTGGAAGACGCCGAGGTGGGCAAGAACCTGGTGATCACGCTCAAGTACGGCAACGCGCGCGAGCGCTCCATCGCCGGCATCAAGCGGGTGTCCAAGCCGGGGCTGCGCGTCTACGCGAAAAAGGACAACCTGCCCCGGGTCCTCGGCGGCCTCGGCGTGGCGATCATCTCCACCTCCGGCGGCCTGCTCACCGATAAGCAGGCCAAGAAGCGCGGCGTGGGCGGGGAAGTCCTCGCCTACGTCTGGTAAGGGAGGGCTGCCATGTCAAGGATCGGGCGCCTTCCCGTGACCATCCCCAGCGGGGTGCAGGTCACCGTCGACGGGCGTGATGTCACCGTGCAGGGGCCGAAGGGGACGCTGCGGCACACCGTCGCCGCCCCCATCGACGTCGTGCGCGAGGACGGCGTGATCCGGGTGACCAGGCCGAACGACGAGGGACCGGTGCGCGCGCTGCACGGCCTGTCCCGCACGCTGATCGCGAACATGGTCACCGGGGTCACTGACGGCTACCGCAAGACGCTGGAGATCGTGGGCGTCGGCTACCGGGTGCAGGCCAGGGGGAGCGACCTGGAGTTCTCGCTCGGGTTCAGCCACCCCGTGACCGTCTCCCCGCCGGAGGGGATCACCTTCCGGGTCGAGGCGCCCACCAGGTTCGTCGTGGAGGGCATCGACAAGCAGATGGTGGGCGAGGTGGCGGCGAGAATCCGCAAGCTGCGCAAGCCGGACCCCTACAAGGGCAAGGGCGTGCGGTACCAGGGCGAGCAGGTCCGCCGCAAGGTCGGGAAGGCTGGGAAGTAAGCCATGGCTGGCACCAAGACCAGGTCGCACGCACGCACCAGCGGGCGGGTGCGGTCTCGCACGCAGCGGACCGCGGCCGGCCGCGTGCGCCGTCACCTGCGGGTACGCAAGAAGGTCACCGGCAGCGCAAGCAGGCCGCGGCTGGTGGTCAACCGGTCGTCCCGGCACATGTTCGCGCAGATCGTCGACGACAGCGCGGGCCGTACGCTGGCCGCCGCGTCCACCCTGGACCCGTCGATCAGGACGGCCGAGGGGGACAAGACCGCCAAGGCGCGCCGGGTCGGCGAACTGCTCGCGCAGCGCGCCGCGGAGGCCGGGATCACGGCCGTGGTGTTCGACCGCGGTGGCTACCGCTACCACGGCCGCGTCGGGGCCCTCGCGGACGGCGCCAGGGAAGGCGGCCTGCGGCTGTGAACACGCACGGTAGTACCGAGACAGAGATGAGGAAGGGCTAATGCCAGGAGCTCCGCGGCGCGGCAGCGGCGGCGAGCGGCGCGATCGCCGCGAGGACCGGCGCGGCAGCGCGGCCGATAAGCAAGCTGCCTACCTTGAGCACGTGGTCACGATCAACCGCGTGGCCAAGGTGGTCAAGGGCGGCCGCCGCTTCAGCTTCACCGCGCTGGTGGTAGTGGGCGACGGCAACGGGATGGTCGGTGTCGGGTACGGCAAGGCCAAGGAAGTCCCGGCCGCCATCGCCAAGGGCGTGGAAGAGGCGAAGAAGCACTTCTTCCGGGTCCCGCGGATCGGCAGCACGATCCCGCACACGGTCCAGGGCGAGGACGCGGCGGGCGTGGTCCTGCTGAAGCCGGCCAGCCCGGGTACCGGCGTCATCGCCGGCGGCCCGGTCCGGGCCGTGCTCGAATGCGCCGGCATCAGCGACGTGCTGTCCCGCTCGCTGGGCTCGTCGAACCCGATCAACGTCGTGCACGCGACGGTGGCCGCGCTGAAGAGCCTGAGCCGGCCGGAGGAGATCGCGGCCAAGCGCGGCCTGCCGATCGAGGACGTGGCGCCCGCGGCCATGCTGCGGGCCCGTGCGGCCGCGGCCGGGGCCTGAGGGAGCAACCGATGGCACAGCTGAAGGT
>JASIGD010000349.1 GCA_030045295.1 Streptosporangiaceae bacterium | reverse complement strand
GAAAAGACCAGCGGCACCGGGCGCTCGGCCGAGCAGATCACCGCGGTCGGCCTGCCGGTGCGCCGGGTCAGGTCCTCCTCGAACCTGCTCACGTCTCCGAGGGTGGCCGACATCAGCACGAACTGCGCACCGGGCAGCTCGATCAGCGGGACCTGCCAGGCCCAGCCGCGGTCGGGGTCAGCGTAGAAGTGGAACTCGTCCATCACCACCTGGCCGACGTCGGCGTCAGCGCCGTCCCGCAGCGCGATGCTGGCCAGCACCTCCGCGGTACAGCAGATGATCGGCGCCTCCGGGTTGACGCTGGCGTCCCCGGTCATCATGCCGATCTGGGCCGGGCCGAACGCGGCGCACAGGTCGAAGAACTTCTCCGATACCAGCGCCTTGATCGGCGCGGTGTAGAAGCTCCGCCTGCCGTCCGCGAGCGCAGCGAAGTGGGCGCCCGCGGCGACCAGGCTCTTGCCCGAGCCGGTAGGGGTGGACACGATGACGTTCGCCCCCGACACGACCTCGATGAGCGCCTCCTCCTGATGCGGGTACAAGGCCAGCCCGCGCCGCTTCGACCACCCGGCGAAGGCGTCGAAGACCGCGTCCGGATCGGGCGTGGCGGGGAGCAGGTCGGTGAGGGTCATGTCGGCTCAATCGTGCACGGTGGGAGGGACTACCTGAGACCAAACGCCAAGCGCCCTCCGCTTATTCGCTAAGGTCTTGCCCGTGCGGACTGTATTCGTCACCGGCGCTAGCTCAGGCTTCGGCACCGCGACCGCCCGCCGCTTCGCCGCCCGCGGGGACCGCGTCGTCGCCGCGGCGCGACGGACCGAGCGGCTCCGCGCCCTGGCCGGCGAGTTCGACCCCGGCGTCCTGCTGCCGCTGACCCTCGACGTCCGGGATCGCTCCGCCGTCGAGCGCGCCGTGGCCTCGCTGCCACCGGACTTTGCCGCGGTCGACATCCTGGTCAACAACGCAGGTCTCGCCCTCGGTCTGGAGCCGGCGCAGGAAGCCGATCTCGACCAGTGGGAGCAGATGATCCAGACCAACTGCACGGGCCTGGTCTACATGACGCGCGCGCTCCTGCCGCGGATGGTCGCGCGCGGTACCGGGCACGTCGTCAACCTCGGCTCGATCGCCGGCACCTACCCGTATCCCGGCGGCAACGTCTACGGCGCGACCAAGGCGTTCGTGCACCAGTTCAGCCTCAACCTGCGCTCCGACCTGCACGGCACCGGGGTCAGGGTCACCTGCGTCGAACCCGGGCTGTCCGGCGGTACGGAGTTCTCCGACGTCCGCTTCGGCGATAGCGAGCGGGCCGCGGGTGTGTACGCCGGAACGCAGCCGCTGACCGCCGACGACATCGCCGCCGCGATCGAGTGGGCGACCAGTCAGCCGCCACACGTGAACATCAACGTCATCGAGCTGATGCCGACGGTGCAGAGCTTCGCTCCGTTCCAGGTTTACCGCGCCACCGGCCCGTAAGCCCTGCGTAAAACCGTCGGCCCTCGGCCGCGCGCGGGCTTGACATCGCCAGAGATAACGGTTATCTATTTAATAGATAACCGTTAGAGGAGAGAGGCGATGCAGCAGGAAGCGGTGCTGGCGCTGCTGGCCAAGGAGCCGGCCTACGGCTATCAGCTCCGGGCCCGGCTGCAGCACGCGCTCGGCCCGGCGGGGGACGCGATGAACGCCGGGCAGATCTACGTCACGCTGTCCCGGCTGGAGAAGGCGGGCCAGGTGACCTGCGAACGGGCGACCGGCCTGCCGGACCGGCCGGACCGCAAGGTGTACACGCTGACCGCGGTCGGACAGCAGCGGGTCGCCGCGTGGCTCGCGGACGTGAGCTGGCCGGGACCGGGCCTGGCGGAGTTTCACCTCAAGCTGATCGCGGCCGCGGCGGCCGGGCTGGCCGACCCGATCGCGATCATCGACGCCCAGCGGCGGGAACTGCTGCGCCAGCTGCGGGACGTGCAGCGGGCGGCCATGGCCGAGCCGGACGGCTCGGAGCCCGCGCTGCTGCTGGAGGGCATCGCGCTTCGGTTGCAGGCCGACCTGCGCTGGCTGGAGGCGTGCGAGCAGCACTGGATAAACCGGAGGGATCGGTCATGAACGACACGGACGGGGGCACTTGCGTGCTGCGCACTCGCGGGCTGCGCAAGGAGTACGGGAAGAACGGGGGCCTGGTCCGCGCGGTGAACGGCGTGGACCTGGACGTCACGGCGGGGGAGACGGTGGCGGTGATGGGACCCAGCGGCTGCGGCAAGTCCACGCTGCTGTACCTGCTGGGCGGACTGGAGCGGCCCACGGCCGGGCAGATCTGGCTGGCCGGGCAGCGCCTGGACCAGCTGCCCGAACGGGGCCTGGCCCGGCGGCGGCGCGACGCGGTCGGCTTCGTCTTCCAGGCCTTCCACCTGATGGACGAGCTGACCGCGGTGGAGAACGTGGAACTGCCGGCGCTGCTGGCCGGCCGCCCGCCGCGCGCGGCCCGCCGGACGGCCACCGAACTGCTGGAGCGGGTCGGGCTGGCCGACCGGGCCGGGTTCTTGCCGCTGGCGCTGTCCGGGGGCCAGCGCCAGCGGGTCGCGGTCGCCCGGGCGCTGGTCGCCAGCCCGCAGGTGGTGCTGGCCGACGAGCCCACCGGGAACCTGGACAGCGCCGCCACCGTGGAGGTTCTGCGGTTGTTCGACCAGTTGCACACGGCCGGGCAGACGCTGGTCATCGTCACCCACGACCCGCGGGTCGCCGCCACCGCCGACCGGATGATCTCCATGCGCGACGGGGCGTTCACCGACCAGACCAGGCTGCAGGGCGGCACCACCGGAAACCTCGGTCACCTGGCCGGACTGGAGGGCTGACCCGTGGGCAAGATCGTGCTCGTCGCCCGGCTGGCCGCCCGCGACATCCGCCGCCACAAGGCCCAGGCCATCCTGCTGCTGCTGGCCATCACCGCCGCCACCACCACGCTCGTCCTGGGCCTGGCCCTGGACGGCGTGACGAACCACCCCTACCAGCAGACCCGGGCCTTGACCAACGGGCCCGACGTCGTGGCCTCTTACGGCGTGAACCTTGGCGGTACCGGCCAGGGGCCGCCGGCCGCGGTCAGCGCCGCGCAGCTCCAGGCCGACACCAGCGCCCTGACCCACCTCAGCGGCGTCACCGGGCACTCCGGGCCCTTCCCGGTCGCCTCGGCGATCTTGCGGACCCGCGGCCTGACCGTCCCCGTGCAGGCCGAGGGGCGCGGCCAGGCGCCGGCCGTGATCGATCAGCCGAAGCTGACGGCCGGCAGCTGGGTGCGCCCGGGCGGCGTGGTGATCGAGCGGACCTTCGCCGAGGCGCTCGGCGTCGGGGTCGGCGACCGTGTCACCCTGGACGGCCGGCCGTTCACGGTGACCGGGATCGCGGTCACCGCCGCCGCCGCGCCGTACCCGAACTGCTACCTCACCAGCTGCATGTTCACCGGGCCGCAGGTGGGTCGGTCGAGCAGCGGCCTGTCGACCCTCAACGTCGGCCTGGCCTGGGTCACCGAGGCGGACGCCCGCGCCCTGGCCTCGCCGCAGGCTCCCCTGAGCTACATACTGAACCTCAAGCTCCAGGATCCGGCTGCGGCGCCGGCCCTGGTCAATCAGGTCTTCGCGAACGGCGGCATCGGCGCCGCGATGAACCGCGGCATCGATAGCGTCTACTCGTGGCAGGACATTAGTTCGGCGGCGGGCCAGCTGGTGCAAGACCAGCAGGGGGTGCTCAGGGTCGGTGCGCTGCTGGCCGTGCTGCTGGCGGTGGCCAGCGTGGCCGTACTGGCCGGGGGCCGGATGGCCGAACGCACCCGGCGGGTCGGGCTGCTCAAGGCCGTCGGCAGCACGCCGCGGCTGGTTGCCGCCGTGCTGATGGCCGAGAACCTGACGCTGGCCCTGGTGGCGGCGGCGGCCGGGCTGGTCATCGGCTGGGCGGCCGCTCCGCTGATCACCAATCCCGGTGCCGGGCTGATCGGCGCCGCGGGCGCGCCGTCGATCACCCTCACCACGGTCGGCTTGACCGCCGCCCTGGCGCTCGCGGTCGCGCTGGCCTCCACGCTCGTGCCCGCCGTCAAGGCCGCGCACAGCAGCACGGTCAGCGCACTGGCCGACTCGCCGCGGCCGCCGCGCCGCCGCGCTGCGCTGATCGCGCTGTCCGCCCGGCTGCCGGTG
>JASIGD010000348.1 GCA_030045295.1 Streptosporangiaceae bacterium | reverse complement strand
TCAGAGCGAGGCGACGTCGGCTTGCTTGGCGCGGACGGCGTCGGCCGCGGTGCGCAGATCGGCCAGTTCGGCCTCGGTCAGCTCGCGCTCGACCACCCGCCGGACGCCGATGGCGCCGATCTCAGCCTCCACGCCCAAGTAGACGCCGGAGATCCCGTACTCGCCGTCCACCCACGCGCAGACCGGCATGATCTCGCCGGAGTCTTCGGCCACGGCGCGGGCCATCCGGGCCGCGGCGGCGGAGGGAGCGTAGTAGGCCGAGCCCGTCTTCAGCAGCGCGACGATCTCGCCGCCGCCGTTCCTGGTGCGCGCGACGAGCTCGTCGATGTCGGCCTCGGGCAGGAACGCGGACAGCGACTCGCCCTGCACCGTGCAGGCCGAGGGCACCGGCACCATCGTGTCGCCGTGCGAGCCGAGCGTCAGCGTGCGCACCGCGGCGACCGGCAGGCCGAGCCGGTCCGCCACGAAGTAGCTGAACCTGGCCGTGTCCAGCATGCCGGCCTGCCCCATCACCCGGTGACGCGGGAAGCCGGACACCTTGGCGGCCAGCGCGGTCATCTCGTCCAGCGGGTTGGACACCATGATCAGCACCGCGTCCGGCGCGTACTTGGCGACGTTCTCCACCACGTTCCTGACGATCTTGGCGTTGACCTCGATCAGGTCCATCCGGCTCATGCCGGGCTTGCGCGGCAGGCCCGCGGTGACGACCACGATGTTCGACCCGGCGATCGCCTCGTAGCCCTCGCCGGCCGGGCCGGTGCTCTGGCCGGTCACCTTGGTCTCGAAGCCCTCGATCGGCCGGGACTGGTTCATGTCCAGGGCCAGGCCCTCGGGCCTGCCCTCGATGATGTCGGTGAGCACGACCTCTTCGAAAATGTCGTACTCAGCCAGCCGCTGCGCGGTGGTCGACCCGTAAAACCCGGCGCCGACGACGGTTACCTTGCCGGTACGTGACATTGTGCTCCTTCGTCTGATGAATCCGCGTGAAGGGGGCCGGAAAGTGAAACCACGGCCCGTTCGGGATAATTGATTTTGATTTTAAAAGCCCATCGCCTGGCGCAGATTCTCGTCCAGCGCGGCGAAGAACTCCTGGGTGGTCAGGAACGGGGTGCCGGGGCCGACCAGCAGGGCGAGGTCCTTGGTCATGGCGCCGCCCTCGATCGTCCGCACGCAGACGTCCTCCAGCGTGCGGGCGAACGCGGTGACCCCGGGGGTGCCGTCGAGCACGCCGCGGTGCTCCAGCCCGCGCGTCCAGGCGAAGATCGAGGCGACCGGGTTGGTCGAGGTGGGCTGGCCCTTCTGGTGCTGCCGGTAGTGCCTGGTCACGGTGCCGTGCGCGGCCTCGGCCTCGACCGTGCGGCCGTCCGGCGTCATCAGCACGCTGGTCATCAGGCCGAGCGAGCCGTAGCCCTGGGCCAGCATGTCGGACTGCACGTCGCCGTCGTAGTTCTTGCAGGCCCAGACGATGCCGCCTTCCCACTTGAGCACCTGAGCCACCATGTCGTCGATCAGGCGGTGCTCGTAGGTAATCCCCGCCGCCTCGAATTCGGCCTTGAATTCCAATTCGAAGATTTCGGCGAAGATCTCCTTGAAACGGCCGTCGTAGGCCTTCAGGATGGTGTTCTTGGTGGACAGGTACAGCGGGAATTTGCGGTTCAGCGCGTAGCGCATCGTGGCCCGGGCGAAATCGCGGATCGAGTCGTCGAAGTTGTACATCGCCATGGCAACGCCGCCGTCGGTGAATTTCGCGACCTCCAGCTCGATCGGCTGGTTGTCGCTGCTTTCTGGGACATAGCTGATCGTCACCGTGCCCGGGCCCGGTACCACGAAGTCGGTGGCCTTGTACTGGTCGGCGTGCGCGTGCCTGCCGATGATGATGGGCTTGGTCCAGCTGGGGACCAGCCGGGGGATGTTGGAGATCACGATCGGCTCGCGGAAGATGACACCGCCCAGGATGTTGCGGATCGTGCCGTTCGGCGAGCGGTACATCTTCTTCAGACCGAATTCGTCCACCCGGGCCTCGTCCGGCGTGATCGTGGCGCACTTCACGCCGACGCCGTGACGCTGTATGGCGTGCGCGGCGTCGACCGTCACCTGGTCGTCGGTCGCGTCGCGGTGCTGGATGGACAGGTCGTAATAGTCGAGCTCGATATCCAGGTAGGGCAGTATCAGCTGGTCCTTGATGTACTGCCAGATGATCCGGGTCATCTCGTCCCCGTCGAGTTCGACGACAGGGTTCGCTACCTTGATCTTGGACATTTCTGTTCGGTTCCCTTCATCGACAACTGCTCATGGCAGCGTGATCGCGACCACGAGCACCGCGGCGCCGAACGCCGCGAACGCCAGCACGTCGGAGGCTCTCCCCCGCGAAGACAGCGGCGCCGCGTAGCGCGGCGGCAGCACCAGCCTCGCCGCCGCAGCGACGAGCAGCGCGCAGCCTACCAGCCCGGCGCCGTGACCGGCGTGCCGCGGTCCCTGCCAGGCGACGAACAGCCCGGCCGCTGCGATCGCGAGCGCGAGCAGGTACGGCAACCAGGACAGGACGCGGGCACCAACCCCCAGGGTGTCCTTGGGTGAGTCAGCACGGTCGGCGCTGGCCGATCGAGCGCTGGCCGATCCGGCGCTGGCCGATCCGGCGCTGGCCGATCCGGCGCTGGCCGATCGAGCGCTGTCCGAGCCAGCATTCGCCGGCCTCTTCGCCATGCACGTGCCTCCCGGCTTTCCGCTGGGAAGTTTACCGGGGTCAGCTGGCGGCCGGAGCCACGACGTGCGGTACCAAAACGCGATCTCACGGTAAGACCGGCGGCCCGCGGGGTAACCCGATGGTGAGATACCCCTAACGGCTCCGTAAGACGGGAGGGTCCGTCGTGGATACACCGTTCCTCCGCATCGAAGACAGCGGCGAGGTGATACCGCTGCGCGGGGAGGTGACAACCGTCGGCCGCGGCGAGGGCACCGACATCCGCCTCAACGATCCGAGCGTGTCGCGGCTGCACGCCGAACTCGTCCGCCGCGGCCCCTACGTCTACGTCTTCGACCTGGGTTTATCACGCAACGGGACCAGGGTTAACGGGCGGCCCGTGGCCCGCAGGGTCCTCGACGAGGGTGACGTGCTGAGCTTCGGCGCGGCCCGCTGCCGGATCGGGGGGCTCGCGCAGGAGGACATCGGGGAGGAGGCCGACCTGCGCCGCCCGGCCGTTCCCGAGCTCACCCGGCGCGAGCTTGACGTGCTCACCTCGCTGTGCCGGCCCGCGCTGTCCGACGAGGCCTTCACAATGCCTGCCAGCGCCCATGAGATCGCCGCCGACCTGGTGGTGACGGAGGCGGCGGTCAAGCAGCAC
>JASIGD010000042.1 GCA_030045295.1 Streptosporangiaceae bacterium | reverse complement strand
CCGCGGTCTGCGCGGCCAAGGACGGCCCGAGCGACAGGTAAAAGCCGCTCAGCGCCCACCCTGCGACCAGGCACGGAACGGCCGCGGCGAAGGCGGCGCGCGCGGGGCGCGGGACGGCGACCCTCGGCCGCAGCGCGGCCAGGACGCCGGCGCGCCTTGTCCCCGGCTCCTCCATCGCGAGCACGGAGACGATGCCGGCGGCGAACACCGTCAGCAGCGCCCACCAGATCAAGTGCGTGGGCGCCGGGGCGTACTGGATGAGGACGCTGGTGATCAGCGCACCCACGCCCAGGCCCAGATTGGAGAAGGTGCTGGTCGCCAGCGCCGCCCGCTGGCTTCCCGGCGGCTGCAGGTCGATCAGCCCGGCACCGATCGGCCCGCTGGCCAGGCCGGTCGAGAAGCCCTGCAAGGACCGGGCCACGTACAGGGCTCCGACGCCGTGGGCCGTCAGGAAGACCGCGCACGCGGCGACGCTGACAACGAGCGCCACGGTGATGACCGGGAGCCTCCCCAGGTAGTCCGACACCGATCCGAAGAAAAGCAGCGTGAGCAGCAAAACCAGGACATAAACGGCGAATATCGCGGTCAGCGTGGTCGGCGAGAAACGAAACTGCGCCTGATAGACCCGGTACAGCGGCGACGCGGCCGCCGACGCGAAGAACAGCAGCAGGAACAGGCCGGCCAGGATCCAGAACGCGGCGGCCCCGGGCACGGTCCTGTGGCTGGACAGCGCCCCCGCCGCCCGGCGCGGCGGGGCGTCGCGTGCGGCCTGCCCCGTCACGACCAGCCCTTCTGGCCGGCGTGATCGGGCACGCCATCGTCTCGCGGCGCCTGGTCGTGGATCCATTCATCCGCCAGCGCGGTCCAGATCGCGGGCTCGCCCGCGCCCCCGGCCAGGCCGAGGCTGTGCGGGCCGTGGGTGAACATATGCACGGCGTGCGGAACCTGGTTGGCCGCGAGCGCCGAGGCCAGCAGGTACGTGTGGACCGGGGGGACGTACGGGTCCTCCGCGGTGTGCCAGATGAAGAACGGCGGCGACGCCGGGGTGACCAGCGCGTCCAGGGACGTCGACCGGCGCAGTTCCGGGCTCGCGTTCTCGCCGAGCAGGACCAGCCGGGCGGGACGGTAGGTCTCGGTCTGCATCGAGGTGATGGCGTAACCGAGGACGGCGAACTGCACGCTCTCGTCGGGCGCGGCACCCGGCGCGAGCGCCGCCAGCCCGGCCAGGTGCCCTCCCGCGGAGAACCCGATGAGCCCGATGCGCCGCGCGCCCTGCGCCCGCCGACGGCGGATCTCGGCGCGCAGCGCGTCAAGCGGCGCGGGGTACCGGACGTTGAGCGGATAACGGAACACGCTCGCCTGCACCCCGATACCGCCCAGCCACCTGGCCACCGGCTCGGCCTCATGGGCAGCGTGCGCGACGTAGCCTCCCCCGGGCAACACGATCATGTGCGTGCCGGGAGACACCGAATCTGCGGCCATGGTGGTTCTCCGCATCCCTTCTTCTGCGTGCGCGACGCGAGTTCGATCTCGCTGAGATCAATCGCGGCCAGCAACTGGTCAGCGAGGGTCAGCGAGGAAGGCCTCGACGTCGGCCGCGAATTCCGCGTGGTGCTGGAACAGGAACCCGTGCGCCGAGTCCGGGTAGATCCTCACTTGGGCCTGCGGGATCAGGCCGGCGAGCAGGTAGGAGTAGTGCGGCAGGATCATCGGGTCGCTGTCGCCATTCGCCACGAATACCGGCATCTTCAGGCAGCTGAGCCGTTGGAGCAGCGCGTGGTCGGGGATCCCCCACGTGCAGACCGCGTCGTACTGCGCTTCACGGGTCGCCCAGGTCGTTGCCGTGTCCCGGTCCTCGGTCCGGGCGTACATGCGCTGCAGGGCTTCCTGTCCGGCCTTCCGGCTGGCCGGCGAGGCGGCGAAGAACACGCCGAGATACTCCTCGGGGCTGGTCTGCGGCGTCCCGACCGCCCCGATGACCTCCGGCGCCCAGCCGTGCATGCCAGCGGCGCCTTGCGGTGCCGCGGACGCGAGGATGAGCCTGCGGACGATGGCGGGCCTGGTCAGCGTGATCTGCTGGGCGACGAAGCTGCCGATGGAGAATCCCAGGACGTCGACCTCCTCCAGATCCATGGCGGCGATGAACGTGATGGCGTCGTGTGCCATCTGCTCCACGGAGTTCGGCGTGGTCCCGGTAGAGCCTCCTACCCCGGCGTTGTCAAAGGTGATGACACGCCGGTTCGACGCCAGCGCATCGATCAGCGCGGGATCCCAGTTGTCCAGGTTGCCGCGGAAGTGCTGGAGCAGGACCAGCGGCACGCCGCCTTCGCCGCCAGTGTCACGATAGGCGTAGTCGATGCCGTTCGCGGCCCTGACCAGCTTGTTTGGCAGGCCGGAGTATGCGCTGCCCCGGCGTGCCGAGCCGATGCCGTGGTCGGTCGTGGCCATGTGGACACCTTCCTTCGGTTTCGTGTCACAGTTGCCGTTCCAGGTCGCCCTGTCGGCGGCGGCCCCCCGAGCCATGATCATCTGCCGGGTGCAAGCGGCGGAATCCGCACGTTGACTGCACCTTGCCGGCCAGGTGGGCCGCCTACGGAGAATGCCATGAGCCCGAGATCTGCTACGAGGGCCGCGGCAGCGGACAGTCCCAGCGCGGCGGCCGCGGACACCCGGATGGCGGTGTGGAAGCTGTTTTGCCACGCCTGGTTGCTGACCCGGTGCCGGGTCGGCTGGAGGCGCCGCCGCCGCGCCGGCCATGAGTGATGACGCGGTACCCGGCGGTGAGCAGGGCCGTTTCCTGCTTTTCCCAGGAGCGCCCGTCGGCCAGGTAGCCGTGGACCAGGACGACGGGCGCGCCCGTCCCGCGGTCCTCGTAGTAGATCCCGATGTCACCGGTGTTCTCCCGGCCGACCGTGACATGCAGCATCACGAACCCGCATTCCGCCGCAGGCAGCGAGCATCGTCCATGCCGTAACCCTGTGCGGCGGAGCGGGCGTCCGGTATCCGCAACTTGACTGCACGTCAATCACGCGCGGGTTTCTCGGGCCAGATCACCTTGCCTGTATTGGCGGGGTGAATGCTGTGACCTGAAGTCTTACAAGCGAGAGGTCAGATGCGACCGGCCAGATGCCAGCGGCCGGGTCAGAACCTGGTCTTGAGTTCGCTGATCTCCTGCACCCGGTCCTGGAGCTGGGCGTATGCCGCGTTTTCGCGGATGCGCCCCACGGCCCAGCGCAGGACTTCGGCGCGGCTGTTGGCGATGCCCGCGGCGATCAGCGTGTCCACTGTCGCCAGGTCGGCAGCGCCGAGTCGCGTCATGACGGGGGTCAGCTGCTCGGCCAGTTCGTCGGGCGGGCATGGCTCGCCCGTATGGCCTTTGATCCTGAAGAAGGGCCCGGTTCCGAAGGGGCCGCCGGACCTGGCCGATTCGTCCCGCACGTCAGGGCGGAAATCGATCCATCCGATGAAGGGCAGGTCGTCGCCCAGTCGCCTCAGGACCGGGCGGCTGGCTTGCTCGAACGCCTTGACGATCTCCTTGTCGGCCTCCTCGCCGTCCGGCCGGCCTGCCCGGCTGATGAAAACCCGGATCGCGGTCTGTCCCGGCTCGACCGCCGGGTCGTCGCCGTAGGTCAGCACCTGAACCCGTTCGATCGTGCCCTCGGGGAAGGCCGACCTCACCTGCTCCTCGATGCGGTCGGCCGGAACGTTCTCCATGTCATCCTCCGTGAGTTACTCATCCTACTGACATGGTATCTGTAAGAAGAATAACAGATGTTACAGGCCGTCGTGATAGGTGACGTGCTAACCAGGTTGAACCGGTAGAGCATGTTGTTACCAGGGCTCGATGGCCAGGCCGCGGCGAGGCGGCCGTCGATCAGGCGGGGCCGGTACTGGATCGTCTTCAGCTTGCGTTTGACGATGCGGACCGGGCCGTCCGGGTCGGCGGCGGCGAAGTTGGCCATGGCCCGCTTGAGCAGCGACCAGATGCCCTCGACGTTGCGGAGAAGGTTGTCACAGCTCCCGGAGGGCACCTGAGCTGCAGCCGTCAAGACCCTGCGTCATCGCGGGGCACGCGAGGACTTCGGTCCCTAGCCTCTAGCCCGCCCGGATCCTCTTCCCGCGCCAGCGCCTGGCCAGGCGGGCCAGGTACCTGCAGGATGTTCAGCTGCACCGGCTTGCCGATCAGCTCCTCCAGCTCAGCGCGGAGCCGGTCGGCCTCCGCGCCGCCATGGCCGATCGCCATGCCCGGCCGGGCGGCGCGGACATCAACCCGGACGTGGTCCTGGTCTCCGCTGACCGACACGGCGGTTACCCCGGCCGCCCGTCCTATCCGCCGGTGTATCACGTCATCGATCTCGTCGACGTGCAGCTGGACCGTCAGGATCTCCGAGCCGGCGATGGCCCCGGCTTCCCCGGCCCCGGCTTCCCCGGCCCCGGCCATCTCGATGTGGTCCGCCAGCAGCCGGTTTGCCATGTCCCGCCGACCCCGCTCATCGGCTGCCGCATATGCCCGGGCTGTCTCGCCGGTCAGTTCCAGGTCCACATACGGGTTCAGGTATATCCGCAACACCACCATCGGCTGGCCCGGGTCACGCCCGGCGATGACCATCCGGCGGGCGACGGTGTACTTCTCCCCGGTCTCGGCCATCCGGGCCCGGACCTGCTTCTTGAACGCGCTGTCGTCAGTCACGCCATGTCCCTCGCGGCGACGCTGCCCCGCGCCCTGATCGCCTGGCTCAGCGGTGAC
>JASIGD010000347.1 GCA_030045295.1 Streptosporangiaceae bacterium | reverse complement strand
AGTTCACGCTCCAGAGGACGACGCGGCTGGCCTGAGACACTTGTGCTCTTGTCGCAGATCAATGACAGGGCGCAAAGTCTTGGCTGGTCGCAGGTCCGGGGATGGCCCGCTGAGCATACGTGTCCGCCCCTCCAGCATCAAGCGCGACTGTGACCACAGGGCAACCAGCACAGACGAAAAAGTGCCGGTCAACCTACCCGGGCCATCCCCTGCATGGTGCGGGCGGTCACGAGTAAGGACCCGCGGTGCGATTAAGCAGCTCACGGCCGCAGTGTCCGCGTTGTCTGAGCAAAGGGTAGCGGGCCACTTCATGACGCCGGGTGCGGGCGGACGGCACCGCCACGGCCAGGCGCGACACCAGGATCGCTGGGCGGGGCGTTCCGCGGTGTCCTACGGGTATAAGACCAGGGTCTTCACTGGCGCGATCTGCCCGCTGCCACACGAGACTGGAACCGTCGTCTGGAAGGGAGCGCGGCCATGGCAGGAACCACAGCCGACCTCATCCCCATCATCATCGTCCCGGTCCTCGCGCTCGCCTTCATGCTGGTCATGGTGAATTACGCCAACAGCCACCCGCAGTGGGGCAGCCAGGCTCCGGCGGATACCGCCGCCACGCACCCGCTGGACAGTAGCATCCCGGCTCAGCGCTTGAGCAGCCCTGGGCCGGTGGTTCCTGGCCAGCGTCTAGGCACCGCTGCGGACGAAGTCGCCCCCGAGCAGGCCCGGGCCGCCGAAACCCGACGGGACTAGCGTCAGGGCCAATGGCCGCGGTCTTCCCGGCTGCGGCTTAGCGACGCCCCATCACCTCCTGCAGCTGCGCCGTGTCGACGAACTGCTGGAAGCTAGTGAGCTTGCCGTCCCGGAACTTCAAGATGTGGCAGACCTGGGCGTCCAGGCTCTTACCCGTTGCCGTGCCCGTGCCGCTGTAACGCAATTCGACGACCACCGCGTCGCCCGCGTCATGGAATACCCCGGGGTGCACGGTAAAACCGTCAAGGTCCTCCGGGATCTTAATGAACAGGTTCTGCGTGATGGCCTCACCGCCTATCCATGGGCTGCCGCTGGGCTGGTAAGGATTCCCTTCGGCTTCGCGCCACTCGATGTCTGGATCGAACATGCCAAGCACTGTGGCGATGTCGCCGCGATTGAATGCGTCATAGAGGTCCCGGGCTAGCTGAACATTACTCATCGCTCGCCGCCTTTCCCGTTTGGGTCGAGCGTACGGCAGCGCTCTCGGCCACAACAAGCGTTGCGCTGAACCGTCAACACCGGCGCGAGCCTGCGTTGCCTGAGCGGAATCCCAAGCTCGCTGATTCTTACAGCGCGAAAGTACAGCGACGCCCCCTGACACCCGCCAGCAAGCACGACCGGCACCACGCCGAGCTGAATCGAAAATCGGTCGGTCAGCGGGCAGGCGGCAGCGCCCCGGCGGATCGTCATCGGAAGTTCGGGACGAAAAGGCCGTCTGCTAAAGCGTTGGTAACGACGGCTGTGGATACGTGCGGACGACCGTGGACGCCAAGGTTCCCTGACAAGCCGCCTGGCCTGCTCAGGCGGACTGTTATGGACTCGTCGTGGACCAGGAAATCCTTCTGAAAGCGGCCGGTCGCCTGCCGATGACCTAGCCGACGTAATGGCTGGTTGCGCTGGCCGCATTTTGGCAGCACAAGAACGCTCAACACTTCCGCCTACTGCCCACCAGTGAGTAGCATCTCGGCTGCTCAGCAGTGGAGCGAGCAGGTAGCGGGCGCGCGTGACACAGTCTGCTGATCAGAAGGCTGGGTTCGAGTCCCTGCGAGCGCGCCCAGCTCAACGGCGCTTCCGATCTCGCCGTAGTTGTCACTGCTGCCAGGGGCCAGCATCATGTCCCGAACAGCTCATCTGGGTTGGCGTGAGCGGTGCCGTTCCTAGCCGGCTTGAGCCGCTCCTGGTCCAGGTCGGCCACGAAGACGCGCTGCAGCATGTGCCAGTCTTCAGGATGCTCTTTGATCGCCTGCTCGAAGACAGCCGCAAGCTGCTGCGTCATCACGGCGACCTTCTCCTTGGGGTTGCCTTGTCCCGGCACGGGTATCTCGTCGTGCACGTGGACACCCCACCCGGTGTCGCCGACGAACCAGCACGAAGCGGGCATCAGCGCCGCCCCTGTCCGCACCGCAAGCACCGCCGAGCCGGCCGCCATCAGCGCCTTCTCGCCAAAGAAGTCGACCGCGACGCCGGTGTCGCTCAAATCACGGTCCGCGAGCATGCACACCAGGTGCCCGGCCCGCAGCCGCTGCGCCAGCACGCCAAACGGGCGCGGTCCCCCCGTGGTCGGCACCACCTCGAAGCCAAGGCCCTGCCGGAACTTCAACCACCGTTCGTAGACCGGCTCAAGCGCAAGGCGTTCGGCCACCGTGGTGAATGACCCGGCCCCGTTGGCGATCACCCAGGCGCCTGCCTGCTCGACGTTGCCCATGTGTGGCAGCGCGAAGATCACTCCCCGACCGTTCTTGAGGCATTCAAGGCTGCGCTCGAAATTCTCTGCACCCTCCAGGTGCAGGCCGCTCCCCAGCAACCGCTCCCGCGGGATCACCTGGAGCCGAAAAACCTCAAGGTAGTACCTCGCGTAAGACCGCATAACCTTCCGGGACACCATGCGTAGTTCCTCGTTGCCCGCGCCCGTGCCGATGACCCGCCGCAGGTTCCCCTCGAGAACCTGTACCCCGTGGCCTTGCCGCCGCCAGCCGATGTCCGCGGCGAGCATGAACGCTGCGCGCGCCCAGGCCTCCGGCACCCGGCATACCAGTACCCAGCCGGCCCCGAACGCCGCGCTGGTCAGCCGCTCCCGCCACCGCGTGCCGGTCCTCCTCACGCCTTCCTTTCCCCGAGGGGTCCGTCCCCTGCCCAGTCCCGAGAAACCCTGCCCCCTGTACTATTCTCCCCCGCGCAGTGAGCGCAGCCGCCCCTGCCAGACCCGCGCGGGGGACCCGACCCGGGACGTGTCACGCCTAAAAATCGGACGGTCAGCTCGCGAAGGCTGGCACCCGTGGCCGCCGCCATCGTGTTCCCGGTATGCCTCAAGTCGTGCAGGTGGACCCTGGCCGCCCGGCCTCATCACGTCCCTCGCGCCAGATCACCGTGAGGTTGGACCGCCGCAGGCGGCCACCTTCCGGGCCGAGGAACACGATGCTGTCAGCCGCCGGGTCCACGAACCGCTCTAGATGCCAGCGCAATTCGGGCGCGATCTCCCGGGGAAGGACACGACCCGGCAACCAGCGCGATTTGGGCTCGGCATCAAGGCGGCCCGCCTGCGGCGCGCCGCTGACCGACGTCAGCGGCGGGCTCTGCGTTAGGGACGCGCCGCCCGCCGCACGGCCCGCTCACTGTCGTGCCCTATCCGGGCCAAAAACGAG
>JASIGD010000346.1 GCA_030045295.1 Streptosporangiaceae bacterium | reverse complement strand
CGGGCCTAGCCGAGCGCGCCGCGTGGGTAGCGGTGGAGCGCGACGAACGTGACCCACAGCGGTTCTGGCTGGCGGTGCTGGACGCACTGCGCCAGACGGTCCCAGGGTCAGCACTGGTACGGGAGCTGACGGCGGCGCCGGATCTGGACGGCTGGACGATAGTCGAGCGGCTGCTGAAGGATCTGGCGCCGCTGGCGCACCGGCTGTGGCTGGTGATCGACGATCTGCATGAGCTGGGCTCGACCGAGGCGCTGAGGCAGCTGGAGTTGCTGGTAATGCGCGCGCCGGAGGAGCTGCGGCTGGTGCTGGCCACCCGGCATGATGTACGGCTGGGGTTGCACCGGTTGCGGCTAGAGGGACAGCTAACCGAGATCCGCGCGGGCGATCTGCGGTTCAGCGTCGATGAGGCGCGGGCGTTGTTCCAGGCGGCCGGGGTTGAGCTGACCGGGCCGACTCTGGGGACGCTGTATGAGCGGACTGAGGGGTGGGCGGCGGGGCTGCGGCTGGCGGCGTTGTCGCTGGCCGGGCACACGGATCCGGAACGGTTCGCCGCGGGGTTCTCCGGGACCGAACGGACCGTGGCGGAATACCTGCTGGCCGAGGTGTTGGAGCGGCAGCCCGGGGAGGTGCGGCAGCTGCTGTTGCGCACAAGCGGGCTGGATCGCATCAACGGCGAGCTGGCCGATCTGCTGACCGGGGCCAGCGGTGGGGAACGGATGCTGCAGGACTTGGAGGAGGCCCACGCGTTCGTGGTGTCGTTGGACGCGGCGCGGTCCTGGTTCCGCTACCATCACCTGTTTGCCGAACTGCTGCGGCTGGAACTGCGGCGCACTCAGCCGGAGGAGGTCACGAGGCTCCACAAGCTGGCGGGAAGGTGGCTGGCGGAGCACGGGTACCCAGTGGAGGCGATCCGGCATGCCCAGGCTGCCCGTGACTGGGTGCTGGCTGCCGGGTTGCTGGCCGACCACTGGCCTGGCCTGTATCTGGGCGGGCAGGAGGCGACGGTACATGCGCTCATGGCCGGATTCCCGGCTCGGGCGTCCGCGGCGGATGCCGAGCTGGCGGCGGTGGCCGCGGCCGATGAGCTGACCCGTGGGTCGCTGGAGGCGGCGGAGCGGTACCTGGGGCTGGCCGAGCGGGGGTCGGCGTCGGTGCCGGAGGGCCGGCGCGGGCAGGCGCAGGTGCTGCTCGGGGTGGTCCAGCTGCTGCTGGCTCGCAGGCATGGGAACCTGCCGGCGGTGGCCGAGCAGGCGCAGTGGCTGCAGGTCCTGGCCGAGGCCCCGGACGTGGCGCAGCCCGGCCTGGGTGACGAGCTGCGCGCGTTTGCGCTGGTCAAAATCGGCGACTGCGAGACCTGGGGAGGCCGGCTGGACGAGGCTGAGTCGCACCTGGAACAAGGGGTCGCGGTGGCGCGCCGGATCGGGCGGCCCTATCTCGAGTTCATGGGCCTGGTGTGCCGGGCGGAGATCGAGCTCAACCGGCCCTTCTTCCCGCAGGCAGCGGAGGGCGCCAGGCAGGCGATCGACCTGGCAGAGCGACACGGCTGGACCGACGACCCGGACGCTTGCAACGCCTTTATGACGCTTGGAGCCGCGCTGGCCTGGCAGGGACGACTGGACGATGCGGAGGCCTGGGTGCAGCGCGCCGAGCGCACCATCAGGGCGGAAGCCAACCCCGCGGTGGCGACGGGGTGCCAGTACGTCCGCGGCCAGCTCGAGCTAGGCCGCGGTCGGGTCGCCGACGCACTGGCCGCGTTCCGGGCCGTTGAACGGCGGGCCGGCCCGCATCCGCTCGCCAGGCCGGTGCGGGCCTGGCTTGTGCACGCCTTGCTGCGGCTGGGCGAGACAGAGAATGGCGAGCAGGTCCTGGCCGGCCTAGCCGAACGCGACCGCGGCCGCGGGGAGATGCGCATTGCAGCCGCAGCGCTGCGGCTTGCCCAGGACGACCCGCACGCGGCGACCGTGGCGCTCGCGCCAGTCCTGGACGGCTCCGCTGCAGTGGGCTGGCGGTCCTGGCTGGTTGAGGCTTTCCTGGTGGAGGCGATCGCCCGGGACGCGCTCGGCGACCCGCAAGCCGCTGGGCAGGCGGTGGAGCGTGCGCTGGATCTGGCCGAACCCGACGGCGCGCTGCTGTGGTTCCTGATCCATCCTGCGCCGGACCTGCTCGAGCGCCAGGCCCGGCAGGGCACCGCGCACGCCGCGCTGATCGCCCAGATCCTCGATTTGCTGGCCGGGAACGGGCCCGCGTCGCCGCCCGCCGGGCCGCGGCCACCGCTCGAGCCGCTCAGCAGAAGCGAGGCCCGCGTGCTGCGCTACCTGCCGACCCACCTGTCGGCACCGGAGATCGCCAGCGAGCTGTCCGTCTCGACGAGCACCGTCAAGACCCACCAGCGCAACCTGTATGCCAAGCTCGGAGCGCACAGCCGGGCCGAAGCGGTCGAGTCCGCCCGCGCCCTTGGCCTGCTCGCACCTTCCGCGCGCCAGCGCTGACTTCGGCCCGGCAAGCGCTAACCCGGTCGAGCGCACGGGTCCTCAGCGTCTCAGGAATCATCCGGATCGTGCGTTGGCTCCTCATCCTGACGGCGTCCAGGCTGATAACGAGAACTCGCCAGAGTGGGGAGGATTTTTCACCATGAGGCCCGTGAATACGGGGACGACCGTCAGCAGCTGGCCGGTCTCATGACTGGTGATAACGTGACCAGCGGCCACCGAGGGCCGCAGCAATATGAGATCTGCGTGCGCGGGCGCCTAGGCGAGACGATGCGCTCAGCGTTCCCCGCCCTGCGGGCACAGGCGCGCGGACAGGACACCGCGCTGACCGGAGCGCTGCCCGACCAGGCCGCGCTGCACGGTGTGCTCGCCGAGATCGAAGCCCTCGGGCTTGAGCTGCTCGAAGTCCGTCGCCTGCCGCCGCACTGACACGACGACATCCCTGTTCGTCTTGTGATCTCCTCCTCTGAGGATCGCATCGGCCACGGCAAGACCGTCCTCATACGGTTCGGACGAGTCGGGTTGTTCCAAGGCTCGCCGCACGTTGCCGCTGTCCTGACCGCCTGCCCTCGCCGCCATGTGCGGTCAGGTCTCCGGGCAGGTCAGCGAACGGCGACAACAAGCCGGCCGGGCTTGCGATAGCTGCAAATCCTCCAGATCGTACGAGGCGGGTTCATCCGCCCAAGTACGAGAGTTAGCAGGAAACTCGCGAAACGCCACTTAGGAGCGTGCCGTGAGCGACGGGGGCCAATTGGCGCCGCCAGAGAAGAGGAATAGATGGCTTGCCTGAAAGACAAGACCGTGCTGATCCTCGGCCGCGGCTCCGGGATCGCCGGTGCCGTCGCCTTGGCCGTCAGCGAAGACGGCGGCACGGTTATCGCGGCCGGACGTCACCCGGATGATCTGGCCGACACGTATCGCGGCCTGGATATCGGCATTGAGCGTGTCGACGTGAAGGACGAGTCCTCCGTCGCGGCGCTGGCGGGTGGGATCGCGACCGTGGACCATGTCGTATCCACCGCTTCGGCCCAGGCCCGGGGCGGCTACGCGGAGCTGACCTCAAGCCTGGTGAATGCCTCGTTCGCCACCAAGGCGACCGGGCCCCTGCTGCCGGCGAAGCACTTCGCGGGGAAGCTCGCAGCGGGCGGGTCATTCCTGTTCATGTCGGGAGCCACCGCGCTGAAGCCAGCATCGGGCATGCTTGCCGTCGCCGCCACCAACGCCGCCGTCGATGCCATCACCGCCGGACTGGCAGTCGAGCTAGCGCCGATCAGGGTCAATGCCATCGCCCCCGGAACCATCGATACCCGTGCGTACGACGCTCTGGGCGACGAACGGAAGACCGCGCTGTTCAACGCCCGGTCCGCAACCAATCCTGCCCGGCGTATCGGCACGGCCGACGACATTGCCGCCGTTGCGCTGTCGGCACTGGCCAACGGGTTCCTTACCGGGGTCTCCATCCCAGTCGACGGCGGCGAGCACCTCGTATAGGGGCGAACATGACCGCGCTGATCAGCGACTACTCCTCGGACGCGCGCGGGAGGACGACGCCGTGGGAGCCACCGGTCGGCCAGGAGCTGTTGCGTGGCCGCGCGGCGGAGCAGAAGGTGATCCGTGACCTGCTGCGGCGTGCTCAACGGAGGGCTGGCGGCGTAGTGCTCGTGGACGGGGAGCCGGGCATCGGCAAGTCGCTGCTGCTCCGCGACGCCACTGACGAAGCAGCCGATCAGGGGTTTTCCCTGGCCGCGGGCGCAGCGGACCCGCTGGGTCAGGTCATCCCGTTCTTCGGTTTGCGCGCAGCTCTGCGTGAGCAGTTCGCCGGGCTCACCGCCGATGATCCCGGTCTCGATCTGCCGGACGCGGCTACGTGGTGGATCGCCCAGATACGGACTTACCTGCATCAGCGGGCCGCGGCGGCTCCGGTCCTGGTCTGCCTGGATGACCTGCACTGGGCCAGCCCGGCCACGCTGGCCGTGCTGCAGGCGTTGCCGCGAGACCTGAAACGGCACCCGGTGGCGTGGCTTCTGGCCCGGTCCAGCACACCCCAGCGCGGCTCAGACTACCTGTTCGGTCGGCTAGAGAAGGACGGCGCCGCCCGGGTCTCCCTAGCCCCGCTGGGTCGCGATGCCGTGAGAGCCATGCTCACCGACGGGTTCGGCGCACCGCCGGACCAGGCCCTGGCGGACCTGGCGTGCGGCGCCGCCGGGAATCCCTCGCTCGTGGCCGAGCTCATTAGCGGCCTGCGCGACGATCACGCCGTACAGGTCACCGGCGGACGCGCGGTGCTGGCGTCGGCCCGGCTGCCCCGGAGCATTCACCGCCTCACGCAGCGGCGGCTGGATGGCCTCAGCCAACAGGCCCGGCAGTTGCTGGTGACCGCGGCGGTGCTGGGCTCGGCGTTCCGGCTCGAAGACGCGGCCGAGATGCTTGGCGAGACCCCGGCCACGCTGCTGCCCGCGGTGGAGGAAGCGATGGACGCTGCGATCATCACCGCCGCGGAACACACGTTCACATTCCGGCACCAGCTTATGCGCCGCGCTGTCGGCGAGATGATCCCACAGCCGGCCCGCCAGGCGCTGCACCGCCAGTACGGTGAGATCTTGCTCGCCCGGGGCGAATCGGCGGCCCGGGCCGCCGGGCATTTGCTCCAGGCCGCGCAGCCGGGTGATCCCGGGTCGCTGGCCGGGCTGGACATAGCAGCGGCGCAGACGCTGGGCTCGGCGCCTCAGACGGCAGCCGACCTGGCGCTGCGCGCGCTGGAGCTAACACCTCCGGCCGATCCGGCCGAGCTGTCTCGCGCGGTGGCCGCCGCCGAGGCCCTGGCCGCGGCCGGCCGACTAGACCGGGCCGCTCGGATCGCTCGTGACATGCTGGCCAAGCCGCTGCCGGCGGCGGCCGAGGGCCGGCTGTCCAGCGCCCTGTCCTCGGTCCTATGTGCCATCGGCCAGGCCCGAGACGCCGCCGACCAGGCTCAGAAGGCCCTATCCCTGCCACAACTGCCTGGCGACCTTCGGGATCAGGCGCTGACCGCGTATCTGCAGGCCCTGGCGGGGCTGCACGACGAACTCGCCGGGCCAGTAGCCGACACCATTTTGAACTCGCCTAGCGAGCACGACAGCCACGCCTCTGCGGCGGCCCGCCTCACCCGCGCAATCATCGGCTGGGACAGCGGACAGATCGGCAACGGCCTCGAGCTGTTGCGCGATGCGGTACGGCACGGCACGGGGATCTCTCCGGATGCCCGCCATGTGCAGCCGCTGCTCGCGCTCGCCGCCGCCCTGGTCGACCTGCGCCAATCCAGCGAGGCAGAGGACATCCTCCGCGCCGCAGACAACCCGGCGCTGAACGGCATTCCCGCCCAGGTGGCGCTGTACGTACTGCGTACCCGCATCCACCTCGCCGCCGGTCGGCTGGCCGACGCGGCCGCCGATGGCCAGGCCGCGCTTTCCGTCGCCCGGGCCCTTGGCGCGCACGGGTACGCCGCAACCGTGTACAGCGTGCTGAGCATCGTGGAGCTGCGCCGCGGCGACATTGCAGCCGCGGCCCGACACATCGCCTGCCGTCCCCCTACGAGCCTGCAGTTCGCTGACATCTACGCGCGTCCCGAAACCATCTCGGCCGAGGCTCAGATCACCGAGGCGCGCGATGGGGCGACCGCCGCCCTCAGCCGCGTCCGGCAGGTCTGGGCTGATCTGGAGGCCCGGTCCGGGCTCCTGCTCGGCGACCCCGTCCTGCCCGCCTGGCTCGCCCGCACCGCACTGGCCGCGGGCGATAGCGAGCTGGCCGCTCGTACTGCCCGCACCGCCCAGGCCTTCGCCGATGCCCATCCGTCGTTCCCGGCCCTGGTTGCCGCCGCGGCCCACAGCCGCGGCTTGGTCAACGCTGATCCTGCCCGCCTGGCCCAGGCCGTCGCGCAGCACCCCGATCCGTGGGCCAGAGCCTCCGCAACAGAAGACCTCGCTGTCCTGCACTGCAGCCAAGGCGAGCGAGACCAGGCGATCAACCATCTAAAGGAAGCACTCGATGGATACCGCCAGGTCGGTGCCGACCGCGACCAGGCCCGCATCCGGCGGCGGCTGCGCCAACTCGGTATCCGCCGCCGCCACTGGAACACGGCCCCCTCCAGGCCCGTCACCGGGTGGCAGAGCCTGACCGACACCGAGCACGCCGTCGCCGGCCTTGTCGCCCAGGGACTGAACAACAACCAAGTCGCCGCCCGTATGTACATCAGCACCCACACCGTCGCCCATCACCTCCGCCAGGCCTTCCGCAAGCTCAGCATCACCTCACGGGTGGAACTCACCCGTATCGTCATCGAGCAGGCCGCGGGCGGCGCATCGCATGGAACTTAGCCGCAGATGCACCGGCGTGCTGACGGTCATCGCGCGGGTCCGCGGGCTGAACTGCGTGGATGTGAGCGGCCTGGCCGCGCTGCAGGTGAACCCGCGCCGGTGACTGACCGTCTCGCCTTGCGTTCCTACTCCGGCATCCGCCGGTACTAGCGATACCCATCCTGACTTGTCTGTCTTGACGATGTGCACGTACAGCGCGACGGCGACGATGCGCATGAGCAGGCGGCACATCACGGCTGTATGCCGCCGGGTCACCGACGCCATCTGGGACGTTGACGGCGGCGTCATAGCCGGACGTAACTGACACCAAAAGGAGAGTCATGAAACCCATCTCGAAGCTGGCCGTGGTCACCGCGGCCGGAGCGGCAGCTGCCGCGCTGTCCGCGCTGCCTGCCAGCGCTTCCACCGCGCAAGCCTGGCCAGGGCAGGCACCTGCGGTGTTCGTCCAGACCGACAACACGGCCGGCAACACGATCGTCGCCTACCAACGGACCGCCGGCGGCGGGCTGCAACAGGCCGGCTCCTACCCGACCGGAGGGAACGGAGGAGCCCTGACCGGCTCCGTCGTCGACCATCTCTCGTCGGAGGGCTCGCTGGCCTATGACCGGCAGGCCGGGCTGCTCTACGCCGCGAACGCCGGGAGCAACACGATCACCGTGTTCCGGGTCCGCGGCGCCAGGCTGATCCGCAGCCAGGTGATCGGCTCGGGCGGCCAGTTCCCGGTCAGCATCACCGTTTACGGCAACCAGGTGTTCGTCCTCAACGCGTGGGGCGGCGCCTCGGTGGCCGGCTTCCTCCAGTTCGGCGGTTACCTGATCCCGGTGCCGTCCTGGACCCGCGACCTGGGCCTGGGCACGAGTTCCTCGACCGTGTTCACCGGAACGCCCGGCCAGATCGGATTCACTCCCGACGGATCGCAGCTAGTCGTCACGACCAAGAACGCCGCCGACACCGTGGACGTCTTCCAGGACGGGCCATTCGGCCTGTCTGCCGAGCCGACGGTCACCTCGCTCCCCGGCGCCGTGCCGTTCGGGTTCATCTTCGACCAGTACGGGCATCTCGCCCTCGCCGAAACCGGCACCGACACTGTCGCCACCTTCGCCATCAACCCCGACGGTACCCTCACCCAGCTGGGCGCTGCCGCCACGGGCCAGGTCGCCACCTGCTGGATCACGGTTGCCCCGCAGGGCACCCTGTACGCATCCAATGCCGGCAGCGGCACCGAGTCCACCCTGAGCACCGAACCGGACGGTGCGGTAACGCTGCAGAGCACCACCCCGACCGATGCCGGCACCGTCGATGCGACGGTGGCATCTGACGGCCAGTACCTGTACGTGCAGGCCGGCGGACCCGGCAATGTCGACGCGTACCGCATCAATCCCGGCGGCTCTCTCACAGAGACCGGTTCGGTCACCGTTCCCGGCGCTGTCGGTGGCGAGGGCATCGTCGCCTCCTGACTGCAGCATCACCCTGCACCCGGCATCGGGCATCGCGAGGCGCCTAGCCACTCATCATTGGCGGGCCGCCAGCGCTGCCCGGCTGCCACAGCCCAGCTTCCCGAGCACCTGCACAGCTCGGTCTTTGCCAGCCTCGAAATCCATCTGTGGCTCAAATCCGTGCCAGCCGCCACCACCCCGATGAGGAGAAGGCATGTCCCACCATTTCGACAGTCCGACAGCGATCGAGGACGGTCGGCTCAACCTGTGCGACGTATACGTGTTTCCTGAAACGCCGGGCACATCGACGCTGGTGCTCACCGTCAACCCGGACTCGGGGCGGTCCAACCCGACCACGTTCCGGCCGGATGCCCTGTACGAGTTTGTCATCGCCAGCGAAGGCGGATCGCGCGAAGACCGAGCGTTCCGGATGAGCTTCGGTGAGCCGAGCGCTGACGGAACCCAGGAAATGCAGGTCCGCTACGCCGTTGGCCGGCCGAGCCGGTCAGGCCTCGAGGGAACCGAACTCGGCGTCGGCCATGCCGGGGAAGCCTTCGCGCTGAGCAATGGCGGATCAGCGTGGTTCGGCCCAGCCCACGACCCGTTCTGGGGCGACGCCGTCTCGCTGTTCGCCTTCAATCGCGCTCTGGCCGAGAACCAGTACCGTCCCGAGTTGTTCACCGGGACCCCGGGCAACCTGCTGGCTGGCCGGAACGTCACCGCCATCGCCCTTCGGGTCCCGGACGCGATGCTCGGTGGCATCGAGGTCGCCCTATGGGCCAGGATCAGACTGTACGGGCACGTCCCCCAGCGACAGGTCAGCCGGGCGGCCCATCCGTTGTTGCGGTCGTTTTTCTTCCCGCAGCCGGGCCAAGACACCGAGGCACTCAACGCCGGGTCGCCGGCCGACGACGTCGCCACGTTCGGGGAGGTCGTGCGGCGGACCGCCGTGCATGTGGCAGAACTGAGTCGGGCCGCCAACCCCGACGAGCACGCTGCGACGCTTGTCGCTGCATTCCTGCCCGACCTACTGCGGTACCGGCCCGGCCAGCCGGCGCGGTTCGCGCCCGGCACCCGAAACGGCCGCGGCCTACACGACGACGCATTCGGAACCACGCTGTCGCTGCTGGTCGGTCATCAACTCGGCGTAACTACCTCGCCCTACCCGGTGGTGCCCGAATTCCCCCACCTCGCGCCCGCCGGGCACGACGACATCCCGGCGCTTGCGGACATGCTGGGGCTGCGCGAGCACGCCGCGAAACCACCGCCTGGCTGATATCGGCGACGCGGCAGGGCTGGTGGCCATGGGGGCCAGCCAGGCTGCCGCTAGGACAGGAATCCCACCCTGCGGTGAACGCCCCGAGAAACATCAGCGCCTCCGGCCAGGCACACCGGTCAAGGCACATCCATTCGCGAGCAAAGGAAAGACCACGGCCATGAGCAGTACTTCCAACCCCGCAGGGGATCCGGAATACTTCACCAGATACAAGAATTTCGCCGTCAGCAGGTCCGCCAGCGGCGTGCTGACCGTCCGCTTCCACACGGACGGCGGACCGCACACCTTCGACGGCACGACCCATCACGACCTACCGCGCCTGCTCGAGGACATCGCTTTCGACTCCGCGAACCGGGTTCTTGTCCTCACCGGCACGGGCGACAGCTTCATCGCGAGCATTGACGGGCCAAGCCTGGGCGACATCACCAAGCCCATGGGCTTCGACGTGATGTACACAGAGGGTCGGCGCGGAGTCCAGCGGCTGGTCGACCTGGAGATCCCGATTATCGCGGCGGTCAACGGCCCGGCGCCAGTGCACAGCGAGTACGCGCTGCTGGCTGACGTGGTAATCGCCAGCGACACCACCGTCTTCTCCGACATGCCGCACCTCGCGTTCGGTATCGCCCCGGGAGACGGCCTGGTCGTGGTGTGGGAAGAGGTCCTGGGACTCAATCGAGCCCGTTACCTGGAGATAACGCAAGGCTCCTTCACCGCGCACCAGGCACATGACTGGGGAGCAGTGGCGGAGGTCGTGCCGCTCGGTCAGGTGCTGTCTCGCGCACAGGAACTTGCCGAGCAGATGACCCAGCGACCGCACTTGACCAACAAGTACATTGCTGTGGTCTTCCGCCAGCGCATCAGCCGCCGGCTGGCCGAGGGCATGCTAGCTGGGATGGCCCTGGAAAGCGTGACCGCCGCCAACCTCGCCTATCTTCAGCAGGGCTAGAAGGCCACCACGATCGTGCCGCCTGGGCCCAGGCTCCGGCGGCCGCCTGGAGCGCGATCAGCGTAGGGCGCCCTGCCACGAGGGCCTGCGCTATTGCAGTGGCTCGATAGTGAATCCCAGCTTCCCGAGTACCCTTACGGCGCCGGCTTTGCCGCCCTCGAAATCACCGGCAGCCAGGCGCTGCCCGGTGGCGAGTTCGTAGGCAGTACCCAGAATGGCCTTGCGGGGGATAGCGGCGGTTGTCCAGACCAGTTCTTGGCTGCGACTCGGGCCATAGCCATGCTGCGAGAAGAACTGCTCGGCGCCGAGTCGGTCAATCCTCACCGCGTCGACAAGCCGTTGTTGGGGCGGTTGGCGGGCTGTCATGGTGCCCGTCGCGGCACCTATCGCATCGTCTACCGGATCGACGAGAACAGCCGCGTCGTTCACGTTCTCGACGTGGATCATCGCTTGGGGATCTACCACCGGCCGCAAGGGTGACCATGAGTGTTGGGTCGGCACGCCACCTCGATCATGCCTAATAACGGTGTCGAAGGAGCACGATGCCTCTCCGGCTAGTCGGCCGTCCCGATATGCCTACTAATTCTATTGACTTTATAGACAATATTCCCTTACGGTAATCGCATGGGCCACTCGCAGCAGCTCGTGACGCGTCGGCATTCCGGCTTCGGCAGGCAGCGTCGCGTGAGCTGTCACTCGCCCTGCATCGCTGGCTGAGCGCCTGGCCGGGAACCGCGCCCGTACCCGGACCCGCCCGGCCGCTGCGGCGTCGCCGTCCGGCAGCCAGCCCGCCGTCCCGGCAGCGGGCCTGATGCATCTAGCCGTCGCGCGCGGCACTCATCCGTGCGCCGAGAGAAAGGACGCACCATGACCACGACCTCTGGCGGCACGAAGCTCGGCATCCGCAAGCTCACCGCGCGCATCGGCGCCGAGATCACCGGCCACGGCCCCGGCCTCGAGCTGGACCCGGACGCAGTGGCCGCGGTCCGGGCGGCGCTGAGCGAGCACAAGGCGCTGGTTTTCCGCGGCATCAGCCTGGACGACGAAGGCCAGCAGCGGTTCGCCCGCTACTTCGGCGCGCTGACCACGGCGCACCCGACCGTGCCCGCCATTGACGGCGCGCCCAACGTGCTGCCTGTCGACAGCCAGGACGACCGGGTCAACCACTGGCACACCGACGTGACCTTCGTGCTCAACCCGCCGCAGGCCAGCACGCTGCGTAGCATCGTCGTGCCCCCGTACGGGGGAGAAACCCTGATCGCCAACACAGGCTCGGCCTACCGGGATCTCCCCGGGCCGCTGCGCGATTTCGCTGACACGCTGCGGGCGGTGCATACCAACGATTATGACTACGCGGTGCCGCCGGAAAGCCTGGATGAGGCCAAGAGGGCGCGGCGTGCGGTGTTCACGTCGATCAGGTACCAGACCGCCCACCCGGTGGTCCGGGTGCACCCGCTGACCGGGGAGCGGGGCCTGTTCATCGGCGGGTTCGCGCAGCGCATCGTCGGCCTGTCCACCGGCGAGTCACGGGACATCCTGCGGCTGCTCCAGCACTACGTGACCCGGCCGGAAAACATCCTGCGGGTGTCGTGGGCGCCGGCCCAGCTGGTGCTGTTCGACAACCGGATCACGCAGCACTACGCGATCGACAACTACGACGACGCTCCCCGGCGGCTGCACCGCGTCACGGTAGCCGGCGACATCCCGGTGGGCACCGACGGCCAGCCGAGCTACTCCCTCACGGGAGATGCCTCCCACTACACCCCGGTCGCCAACGGGCGGCCGCCGCATGAATAGACGCCCGGAACCC
>JASIGD010000041.1 GCA_030045295.1 Streptosporangiaceae bacterium | reverse complement strand
GTTCGGACTAATTTAAATTCTTAATGATCCCGAACGGGCCGTGGTCCGTGCCTGCCACCACCACCTGCGGTCCTCGCGGAGGAAGGTCCAGTGCGCGTGCCCACCCAGCCGGATACTGCGGGTTTTCCTGACCTGCGAATGGCGACCGCGCGGGGCCGGTGGGTGGTGGCCGCCACCGTGCTCGGCTCGGGCATGGCCGCTCTCGACGCGACGGTGGTCGGGATCGCGCTGCCGGCCATCGGCCGGGACTTCCACGCCACGGTGGGCACCGTGCAATGGGTGGTGGACGCTTACACGCTGACGTTGGCCGGGCTGCTGCTGCTCGGCGGCAAGCTCGGCGACAGCTACGGGCGGCGGCGGGTGTTCCAGGTCGGCACCGTATGGTTCGCGGCCGCGTCGGTGCTGTGCGGGGTGGCGCCGAGCGCCGGGATCCTGATCGCGGCGCGCGCCCTGCAGGGGGTCGGCGGGGCCCTGCTGACTCCTGGCAGCCTGGCGATCCTGCAGGCGTCGTTCGCTCAGAAGGACCGGTCGGCCGCCATCGGCGCGTGGTCGGGGTTCGGCGGCGTCGCCACCGCCATCGGCCCGTTCCTCGGGGGGTGGCTGATCAGCGCGGTGTCGTGGCGGCTGGTGTTCTTCATCAACCTGCCGATCGCCGTGCTGGTGGTGGTCATCGCCGCCCGGCACGTGCCCGAGACCCGGGCACCCGGCCCTCCGCCCAAGCTGGACGTGCGCGGCGCGGTCACCATCAGCGGCGCGCTGGCCGGGATCACCTACGGGCTGATCGCGGCCTCGTCGGCGGGATGGGGATCGGTGCAGGTGCTGGTCCCGCTGGCCGCGGGGGCGGCGCTGCTCGGCCTGTTCGTCCTGGTCGAGGCGAAGGAATCGGAGCCGATGCTGCCGCTCGGGATCTTCAGGTCCCGGCAGTTCACCGCGGCCAACACGGTGACGTTCGTCGTGTACGCGGCGCTCGGCGGGCTGCTGTTCCTCGTCCCCGTGGTGCTGCAGGTGGTGCACGGCTACAGCCCGCTGGAAGCCGGCGCCTCGCTGCTGCCGGTGACCGTCGTGATGCTCCTGCTGTCGTCCCGGTCCGGGGCGCTGGCCGCCCGGATCGGGCCGCGGCTGCAGATGTCGGTCGGGCCGCTGGTCATCGCCGCCTCGTTCCTGCTGTTCACCAGGGTCGGCGGATCGGGCGACTACCTGACCGCGGTGCTGCCGGCGGTGGTGGTGTTCGGGTTCGGGGTGGCGATCATGGTGGCGCC
This sequence comes from Streptosporangiaceae bacterium, assembly GCA_030045295.1. The sequence continues at coordinate 5,598 of JASIGD010000041.1, read as the reverse complement.
GCTGACCTCGACCGCCCTGTCCGCCGCCCCGGCCGAGCACGCGGGCGTCGCCTCGGCGGTCAACAACGACGTTGCCCGCGCGGCCGGGCTGATCGCGGTGGCGGTGCTGCCCGCGCTGGCCGGCATCACCGGGGACAGCTACCTGCACCCGGCCGTGCTCGGCGCCGACTTCAAGAAGGCGGCGCTGATGGCTGCCGCCTTCTGCGCCGCGGGAGGCGTGCTGGCCGCCCTCACCATCCGCAACCCCGCCCCGGCCAGGTGCGCTGAGACCACGCCGCAAGAGTTCAGCTGCGCCCTGGACGCCCCGCCGCTGCGAGCGACACCGCGTAGCCTGGGGCCGACCGGGCCGACCGGGCCGGCCGCGCCGGCCGTCGCGCCAGAACCCAAGGGATCGATCGATTGACTGAACAGACTCAACCGACTACGGACGCCGGAGCGCTGGCGGCGGTAGAGGCCGCCGCGCGGGCGGCCCGGGCCACGGTCGCCGACCTGGCCGCTCTGCCCAGCGACCGGCTCGACGCCGCGCTGCTGGGTATCGCCGACCGGCTGGGCCGCCGGGCCGGCGAGATACTCGCGGCCAACTCCGAGGACATGCGCGCGGCGCGAGCCGGCGGCATCGCCGACGCTCTGCTCGACCGGCTGCGGCTGGACGAGGCCCGGCTGGAGGCCATGACCGACCAGCTCCGCGCGCTGGCCCGCGTCCCGGCCGAGCCGTCGCGGCGGGTGCTCGCCGACCTGCCCGGCGGGCTGGTCCTGGAAGAACGCCGCAGGCCGGTGGGCGTGATCGGGGCCAACTTCGAGGCCAGGCCCAACGTGGTCACCGATATCGCGTCGCAGTTCGTCAAGTCCCGCAACGCAGGCGTGCTGCGGACCGGCTCGGCGGCAATCCGTTCGGCCGTCGCGCTGGCCGATCACGTGCTCGCGCCCGCGCTCGGCGCCGCCGGGCTCAACCCGGCCATGATCCAGCTGGTCCGCGTGCCCGGACAGGACTCCGCCCGCGCCCTGGTCAGCCAGCCCGGGCTGATCCCGCTGGTGATCCTGCGGGGCAGCGGCGACAGTACCCGGGCGCTGGCCGCCGAGGCGGCCCGGCACGGCGTGCGCACCATGGCCCACGCCGACGGCGGCGCGGTCATGTTCATCGATGCCGACGCCGACCTGGCCCTGGCGGAACGGCTGATCGAGGCCAGCCTGGACCGGCTGGGCGTCTGCAACCGGCTCAACCTGCTGCTGCTGCACCCGTCCTTGTGGGACGAGATGGCGCCGCGGGTCCGGGCGCTGCTGGGGCGGCTGGGGATCACCGCGTCGCTACCGCCGCACTCCCATCCGCTCGGCCACGAATGGGCGCTGGACGCCGGTCACGAGGCGACCGTGACGGTCGCCTCGGCCGACGGGCCGCGCGAGGCCGCCGCCGTGGCCAACGAGGAGACCTCCGGCCTGGCCGCGGCCATCGTCACCGAAGACCCCGGCGCGGCCGCCCAGTTCCTGGACGCCTACGCCGGCACCGGCGCGTTCTGGAACGCCACCACGCGCCTGCTCGACGGCTTCAAGCTGCTGTCGGTGCCGGAGACGGGCATCAACCTCGACGCGGTGCCCGGCCCGCGCGGGCCGGTGACATTCCGCGACCTGTACCTGCGCCAGTTCGTGGTCACCCCGGCCGCGTCCTGATCGGTGCCGTCCCGTGCCGCGACGCGGCGCTGGCCGACGGCGATGCCGCGGTTCACCGAGGGCCGGACCGGCGGCCGTCAGCCGAGGACGGCGAGCGGTCCGGGATGCTCGACGCGGTGGTTGACCATGTCCAGGTGGCGCAGGGTGAACCCGCGCAGCGCGCGGAGCTGGCGCCGGGTGAGCCGGTCGCAGATCCAGTCCCAGTGCAGCGACACCCAGTCACCGGCGCTGATCGGGTGGGCGATGCTGGCGCCGTCTAGGGCCAGCCGGGCCGTCTCGGTCGCCGGCTCGCCCAGGGTCAGCAGCCGCCCGTCCCAGCACAGCGGGCGGTACTCGACGGCCGCCTGGTCGCCGTGCACGGCGGTCACCCGCCCCCACCGGATCCGGCACCGGTCCAGGACCATGAGCGCGTGCTTCGCCTTGCGGTCATCGCGCAGCAGACCGGTCCACGGGTAGACGCCGAACACGGCGAAGCTGTGATGCGGCACCCCGCCGGCCAGCACGCCCTCGGCCAGGAACTGGAACTGGCTGCCGGTCCGGCGGCCGAAGCGCTCCTGCATCGAGTTGCCGATCGCGGTGACGGGAACCTTGTCGAGCAGGTCGTTGCCGACCCAGTAGGCCTCGACCACGCGCTGGTCGAGCGGATCGGCGATCCCGCAGCCCGAGGCGATCAGCTCCAGGTACGGCCACGCGCCGGCGAACGCCTGGGCCAGCTGGACCAGCCCGCGGTCCACCACCCCGGCCACGGCGTACTCGCGCAACGCGGCGAAGTCGGCGGGTCCGCAGTAACCGAGGGCGTTCGGCGGGTAGGCGTACCTGACGAACATCAGCGGGCCGTCCGTGCCGGGGGCGGCGGGCGGCGGTGCCGCCCCGGTCACCTGATCCTCCTGGCGGCTTCGTGCTCTGCTTCCCTTTCCGCGCCGAGCGCCGTCAGGGCGTCCCGCGCCTCCGCCGGGGTCATGACGGAAAGCGCGAAACCCATGTGCACGAGTACCCAGTCACCGGGCCCGGGTGGCTCGTCGAGCAGGCCGACGTTGACCACGCGGGACACGCCGCCCATGTCGACCATGGCCAGGTCGGGATGATCCACCTCGCCGTCGACGAGCTGAGCCGGGATGCCCAGGCACATACCTATCCCCTCTCAGCCGGCGCTGGGGGCCGCGGCCGGCGCGTACCTGATCGATTCGAGGACCATCTCGTCCCCGCCGCTCATCTCGACGTCAGCGCCGGAGCAGCTCGGGCATACGGCCAGCAGGTCGGTTGTCTCCCCGCTGAACCCGCAGTCCCGGCAGCAGATCAGCGCCGGCACCGTGACGAGCTCGACGGCGGCGCCGGCCGCCTCGGTGCCCTCGGCCACGACGCTGAACGCCTGCGCCAGGGATTCCTGGTCGACAGCATGCCGGACTCCGAACCGGACCCGGACCCCGGCGACCTGGCGGCCGCCGGCGCGCTGGCGCACCGCGGCCAGCACGCCCTCACACAAGCCGAATTCATGCATGCGTTCCACCCATGGGCTCACGCCGCACGGCGAGCCTGCCGCCGCTCGATGAGCTCGTCCACCACGCTACCGATAAGCGCCGCCCGGGTGCCGTTGGACTTCCCGCCCAGCCGGTCCAGGGCGGGCCCGGCCGCCGCCTCGATGACGGACAGGCTCTCGCCCACCAGCCGCCTGGTCTCCGGGGACGCCCATATCGCCTGGGCCGAGTCCAGCGCCTGCTGCAGGCCCTGCCGCCCCTGCCGCGAGCCCACCCAGTAGCCGACCACGAAACCGAGTACTACTTCCACGCCCATCACACCCTTCTTGACCCGCGTGGGTTACATGTCACGGAGTTCGAGGTACCGCTTGATGTCCGGTAGCGAATCGATCACCAGCGCCAGCAGCGCGGCGATCAGAGCCGCCTTGATCAGCCTGGTCACCATCTCGAGCACCTCCTTCCAGGTCAGTCCGCCACCGATGTGCTGCCTAAGTCGTCGTCGCTTCCCGCTCGTCTGCTTCTTCCGCGGGCCGGCCCTGGCCGGCCTCGGCCGCCCGGGCCAGGATGTCCTGCACGGCCCGCACCGCGTGCGGCAACGCCTCCTGCACCGGCCCGGACAGGCCCATGCCGGGGCTGACGTCGGCCGGCTCGCACGCCACCACGAGGCTCCGCCCGGGGTGCCCGCCCAGCGCCGAGAGCATGGCGAAGATGCTGTCCGGGGTCAGGCTGTGCGCGTCCATGACCGGCTCGGCGACGGCGTCCGGGGCGGGCGGGTCCGCCTCCAGGACCGTGACCGTGCCCGGTTCTTCCCCGCGCGCCGCCGCGTCCACGAGCACGAACAGGTCATAGCCGTTGAGCAGCTCGTAGGCCAGGTGGACGCCGCGGATGCCGAAGTCCTGGACCTGCACGCCCGGCGGGGAAGGCCGCTCGGCGAGCAGCCGGATCACCTCGACGCCGAACGCGTCGTCACCCAGGAACACGTTGCCGACCCCCGCCACCAGCGTCCGCCCGGTCACGGCGCGGCCTCGCAGGGCTCCACCTCGTCGGTCATGAAGTACAGGAACCGCCCGTGCGCGATCCGGATGTCCTCGTCCGGGTCGTCGGCCAGCGACACCGCGAGGTACGGCTGGTCGTCGACGTCGAGCAGCACCGCCTGGACTTCGGCGATCCGCCCGGCCAGGAACATGTCCTGCGCGTCGCTGCGGCGCCTGCCCGGCCGGAGCCTGACCCGGCTGCCGCGGGCGACCCGCTGTCCGCCGATGGTCACCGTGTCCGTCCCTGGCGACACGGACGCGTCGGCGTCCGGATCCCACCAGGGAACGGCCGGCTCGGACTCGGCCAGCCGGTCCGCGAAGCTCGCGCCGTTCCCGTCGCCGGAGGCGCCCGCGCGCCCCTGGCCGGAGGCCGGACGGCCCGCGCCGGAGGCGGGGCGAAGCGACCGGATGGTGCCGTGCAGCCGTCCCATCGCCTGCGCGTCCAGTGACTCGACCCGGTCGATCAGCGCGGCCGCCCGCGGATCGGTGGCCCGGGCTTCGAGCTTCTCCTCGTCGGAGAGCGCGAGCGTGCGGAGCGTGAGGATCTCGTCGATCTCGGTGCCGTCGTAGAGTTCGCCCGCGCTTTCCGGCGCGAGCTCGGGGTAGTCGTACAGGATGATCGGCGCGGACAGCATGACCTGCCGCCCGCGGCCGGGGTCGGCCAGGACGGGCCAGCCGCCGATGTTCTCGCACTCGGCCACGGCCGATTTCGCCCACTCCGGCGGATCGGTCATCGAGATGAACTCCCCGCCGGACACGCCGATGATGACGTGCGCCGCGACCAGCGCCGTCGGCAGCGCCTCTGCCCTGAGCCCGGGCACCGGGTCGGCTGCGGTCCGGTTCTCCACCCGGACCTGGAGCCGGACCGCCCGCCACGGGCCGGGCACCGGGGTGGCGCGAACCGCTACGGCGCCGGCCAGCGGTGCCCGGCGGCGGACCGCCAACCCGGGCTGGCCCGATCCGGGCGCGCCGAGCGGCTCGTGGTCTTCGCCTCCCGCGATGGCGAACTCCTTGACGCAGCCCGCGCCGAGCAGGTCGGTTCCGTCGACCGTGAACTCGACCTCGCGTTCCACCGCCTCGTCCCAGGACGCCGCGGCGTCCGCGGTTGCCCCTTCGGTGGTCCGCCGCTGGACCTGCAGGAACCGCAGGACGACCTGGAGCGCGGGCTGATCCGAGTGCTCCAGGACGCACTCGGCCTGGGTGAAGCTGCGTTCGGAGGGGTCGGCCGCGACGTAGCCGGGCGCCATGATCACGCCGAACTGCCAGCGGCTGCGGTTCTTGGCCGCCGAGGCCCGGTACGGGTACAAGATGTAGCCCTCGTACAGGACAGCGTCGGCGATGCGCCGGACGGCGTCGAGGTTCACGGCTGCCTCGCCCCGGCCGGCCCGTTCGGGTCCGCGCGCTCCGGCTCCGCGCCGCCCGCC
>JASIGD010000345.1 GCA_030045295.1 Streptosporangiaceae bacterium | reverse complement strand
CCGAGGACCGGCTGATCGACACGCTGCTCGGCTGCGCGATAGCGCTGGTCATCGGGTTCGCGCCGTGGCCGATGAGCTGGTACGCGCACCTGCCGCGGCAGTTCGGGCTGGCCGCGCAGGATGTCTGCCGCTACATGCGGGAGAGCCTGCTCGATTCCGGTGAGACGGGCCAGGCTCGCGGCCTTTCCCCTGCGGCTCGCTCGCGGCTGCGGCGCTCCACCTACAGGACGCTGAGCGACCTGCGCGCCGAATTCCAGCGCACCATATCCGAGCCGGCCGCGATCAGCCACCGCGCGGCTGCGTGGTGGCCCGCGGTGGTCGCCCTGGAGAACGTGATGGACGCGGTTACCGGCACCGTGATCGCCGTCAGCCGCGGCGCCGGCTCGGCAGGGTCATCCACCGAGCCTCTTGCCGTACCGGCCGCGGGCGTGCAGCAACTGTGCGCCGCGCTGCACGCGGTGAGCGAGGCCGCCACGGAGGGAACCGCGCTGCGGGCACCCGCCGAGTTGCCTGATGATGAGGTCCTCAAGCCGATCACGGAGGCCGTTCGGGTGCTGCTCGGCGTGCTGGGTAGCGGGCAGCGGCTCAGCGTCCGCTGAACGCCGCCTGCCAGGGCTGGGGCCGAGATCGCGCGCCTGGCTGGTGATTTATTCTTAACTGGTGACAGATGTGGCCAGTGTGCGGTCACGTCCTTCCGATCGTTCCGCTGTGGAGCGGACTGCGCACGATCTGGTGCTGGGAGTGGTCCGGCAGCGCGCGCCTACCGGGGTCAGCATCGTGGTGGAGGGTGCGCCGGGGATCGGGAAGACCTTCCTGGCCCGCAGGATCGTGGACTCCGTTCCGCCCGGGCAGGCGAAGGTCCTCACGGTGACGGGCGAGCAGGGCCGGCGCCTGGACCCGTTCGCCGCTGCCAGGCCGCTTGCGGGTGAGGTGCCCGGCGGGGCGGATCCGGCGGAGGCGGCGTTCGACCGGGTCGACGAGCTGTGCGCCGACGGCCCGGTCGTGCTGTACGTCGACGACGCGCACAACCTCGACGCGGCCACGCTGACGCTGATCCGCCGGCTGGTGTGGGCCAGCCGGAGCCTGCCGCTGGCTGTGTTCGTCACGACCCGGCCGGATCCGTCACGCGAGCCGCTGACGATGCTCATCAGCCAGGTCAAGGTCCGACTGTGGCTGCCGCCGATGGGCCCGATGCTGGTCGAACGCCTGGTGCACGACCGGACGGGCCGGTGGCCAGGTCCGCTGCTGCGCCGTATCCTCGCCACGGCTGCGGGCAATCCGTTGTTCGTGGCCGAATTGTTGCGTGCGTACCAGGACGCTGGTGCCCTGGCGCAGACCGGTCCGGACTCGGTCGAGGCCAGGTTCGAGCTCGACCTGCGGAGTACCGGCCTGGATGAGGTGATCCGGGGCCAGCTGGGGCAGCTGGACCGGCCCGTCCGTGACGTGCTGGGCGCCATCGCGGTCTGGGGGACCGACATCGGCGCCGCAGACCTGACCCGGTTGCTGCCGGGACTGGACGGCGCGGTGGACGAGCTGCTGGAGCGAGCCATATCGTCTGGCTTGCTCCGCCGCGACCTGGCCGGCATGGTCGGGTTCAGCCACGATCTGTTCCGCGAGGTCGCCTACGGCGAGCTGCCGGACACGGAGCGCCGCACGATGCACCGGCGAGCCGCCGACGTGCTCACGGCCGATGGCTACCGACCCAGCGTCATCGCCGACCACCTGCTACGCGCGACCGGACCCGGCGGTGATCCGGCGCTGGTGACCACGCTGCACGAAGCGGTCGCAGCGACCCGCGGGCACGCTCCGGAGGTTACCGCCGACCTGCTCGATGACGTGGCCGCCGTCGGGCCTGAGGTGCCGGGGCAGCTGCTGCTGGACCACGCCGACGCGCTGTTCCTCCGGGGCCGCGGTCAGGCCGCGGAGACGTTGATCCGCGAGCGGATCATGACGCTCACCGATCCCTGGGTGGCCACGCAGCTGCAGGTGATCTTGATCCGCTCCCTGTTCAACCGGGCGGACGTCACGGCGGCCCTGGAGGTGATCGGGCGGACCGCCACCATCGCCGGGCTGCCCGCCGCTACCGTCCGCCAGCTGGAGGGGACCCGGGCCTGGCTGCTGGTCCAGGCCGGGCAGCCTCCGCCCTCCGCTGAGCTGGAGTCCACGATGGCCCGGTACGTCGCCGCGGGCGACACCGACGCCCAGGCCAACCTCCTGACCACCATTGCCTTCACGGCCTTCCAGGCTGGCCACCCGGACCAGGCGCTGGAGTTCATGCGGACCCGGGAAAAGCTCATTACCGGCCCCGATAGCTTCAGTTTCCGTTCGTCCTCGCTGTCCCTGCCTGCCATGTTCGAGCTGGCCGCCTCTGGGCCGGCCGCCGCCCGGGTGGCGCTGGGCCGCGCACGGCAGCTGGCCGCGGAACGGCAAGCCCCGTGGGTCAATCCGTTCCTGGGTTTCGCGGCCGGCGCGATCGCGTTCGCCGCCGGAGACTGGGACGACGCGGTAGCGGAGCTGGACGCGGCGCTGGAGCGGGCGGAGGAGACCGGCACCGGCTGGATCTCGCTGCCGATCGGCTTCCGGTCCTACATCGACGCCCACCGCGGCAGCACCGGGCAGGCCCGGGACCGGCTGGAATCCTTCCGCCACCGCGGCCTGCCGCTCCAGTTCGGCCACGACCGCCCCGGCTGGGCCGAGCTAGCCGTGCTGGAAACCGAAGGGAAGACCGGCGAGGCGGCTATGCTCGCCCGGACGCTGTGGTCCGCGGCCCGGTCACATCCCAGCCGCTGGGCCGGCGACCTGGCTCCCGACGTGACCCGGGTCGCCGTGACCGGGATGGACCGCCGGCTGGCCGGCCAGATCCGCGACGACGTGGCGGCGCTATGCCCGCTGGGCGTGGCCCGCCTGGTGGGCGGCATGCTCGACGCCGATCCGGACGCGATCGAGGAAACCGCCGCCGAGCTCGCCGGAGCCGGCCGCCTGACGGCCGAGGCGTTCGC
>JASIGD010000344.1 GCA_030045295.1 Streptosporangiaceae bacterium | reverse complement strand
TTCTACCTCACCACCATCCGCACCGACCGCAAGCTCCGCAGCCACATCCGCCAGATCGAAGCCCTCGGCTACAGCGTGGCCCTCACGCCCGCCGCCGCGTAACCGAACCCCAGACAGCCAGCTGAGGTTCGCTGCCGCGCTCAGGCAGAGGCATTTTCCTGTCAGCTCCACCGAGTTCAACGGCCGATTCCGAACACAGGGTCGGCCGTTTTCAACATCCGTACAACACGGAAGTACAGCAACCCTAGCCATCGAGTTGCCTGCCTAGCCGCTTAAGTGCGCTGCGCGTCTTGGATGACGGAACCTCGCTCTAGACCTCCATGGTCATGGCGATCTGGCTGTGCCGAAGAATCTGCATGGCTACCCGGGGATGCACGCCCAGGGCCACCAGGAGGGAAGCGCACGTGCGCCGGGTGTCGTGGACCCTGATGTAGCGGATTCCCGCTTTCTCGCACCGGGCAGCGAACTGCCGGTTGAAGTTCCGCGGCTCGTAAGGCGTGCCGTAGGCACCGGTAAAACAAGCTCTGAGTCCGGCCAGGAATCCATGACCCGGGACCGGTCCTCGGCCTGGCGATCGGCACGCAGTTTGAGCGCGGTGACGCAGATGTCGGGCAGCGGCGGGACGGCCGCCGCCGGACGGATACCCGACCGTTACCCCTTGTCCGTTGACCCTCGGCCGACCCTGTTAGAGCCTGCTGCGGTGACCGCCCAAGAAGCGCACGGGGGCGACGACGAGTCCGCGGCGGTAGCAAGCCCGGCCGGGCCTGGCGCCCCGCTGGACGAGCCGCGTCCGCTCCAGCCGCTGAGCCGGGTCGTGTATCTGGTGGCCGCCGCCGTGTTCGCCCTGCTGGTGGCCCTGTCCGACCGCTACGGCTTCCACCGCGACGAGCTGTACTTCATCGTCTGCGCCCGGCACCTGCAGGCCAGCTACGTCGACCAGCCCATCCTGACCCCGCTGATCACGCGCATCTCGCTCGGCCTGTTCGGCACCTCGCTGGTCGGCCTGCGGCTGTGGCCCGCGCTGGCCGTGGTCGGCACGGTGATCCTCGGCGGCCTGCTGGCCCGCGAGTTCGGCGGCGGCCGGACCGCGCAGATCCTCAGCGCGCTCGGCGTGGCCACCTCGGGGGTGGTACTCGGCTCCGGTCACCTCGACGACACGACCATCTACGACATCCTGGCCTGGGGCGGGCTGGCCCTGGTCGCCGCCCGCATCGGCCGGACGGGGAACACGAAGCTCTGGCTGATCGGCGGCCTCGTGCTCGGCCTGGGCCTGGCCAACAAGCACAGCATCGGCTTCTTCGCGCTGGCCTTGTTCGCCGGCATCCTGGTCAGCCGGGGTGGCCGCCAGGTCGTGCTCAACCGCTGGCTGCTGGCCGGCGCCGTGCTGGCCGCCCTGTTCACCATCCCGGATCTGTGGTGGCAGGCCGGCCATGACTGGGCCACGATCGCGATGACCAAGCGGCTGAACCAGGAGAACGGCGGCCTCGGCAACATCCCCACGTTCATCGTCGGCCAGCTCACCGTGGCCAACGTCGGCCTGATCTGGGTCTGGATCGCCGGGCTGCGGTTCCTGTGGAAGTCAGGGCGCCCGGCCTGGCGCGGCCTGGCCTGGGCCTGGGCCGTGCTGCTGGTCTTCTTCGCGCTGACCTCAGGCGCCAAGACCTATTACCTGGCCGGCGCGTACACGTACCTGGTCGCCGCCGGCGCGGTCAGCGTGGAGGGCTGGCTGACGGCCGTGCGCAGGCGCCTGGTCAGCGAGCTAGCCGTCATGGGCGTGGCCGCGCTGATCGGCCTGCTCATCGCGCTCCCGGTGCTGCCCGTGCGCGACATCAACCCGATCCGGCCGATCGACGCCGACGAGGCCGAGACGGTGGCCTGGCCGGTCTACACCCGCGAGATCGCCAGCGTCTGGCATCGTCTCCCGGCCCGGCAGCGCGCCTCGGCGGTGATCTTCACGGCCGACTACGGCGAGGCCGGGGCGATCGACGTGTTCGGCCCGAGCATGGGCCTGCCGCAGGCCGTCAGCGGCCACAACACGATGTGGTGGTGGGGTCCCGGCAACCCGCATGCCACGACGGTGGTGGCCGTGGCGCCCGGCCCGCTCGACGTGACGAACTACGGCGGCTACCTGCGCCAGTTCTTCCGGCAGGTGCGGGTGGCGGCCACGCTGACCAACCACCTCGGGATCAAGGCCCAGGAGCAGGGCGGCCACGTCTACATCTGTACGCAGCCGCGCCATCCCTGGGGCCAGATGTGGCCGCGGCTGCGCCACTACGACTGAGCCACGACCACGGGGACCGGCGCGCCGCAGCACTGACCGGACACCTGGCGGGCCACACGACGGGGGGAAGGCCTTCGGCCGGGTTGGGGCGGGCTGGGTTTGCGCGTGGCCGTAGTGGTTCCGGGGGGCGGTAGCTGGGTGGAAGGGGCATGCCAGGTAGCGTGCCGTCCGTCGTCACCGGATTACGTGCCACTCAAGCGATATCTGAGCGCGGCCCTCATCGATCGCTGCCAGGTGGCACGGGGTCCGGCGGCAGGGGTGATCCCTCGCCGCACGCGGTGACCCGGGGCATGGGTGATCCCTTGCCGGACACGGGGCGCGGTGGCAGCGGTGATCGCTGCTGCGGGTGGTTTTCCTGCTGCCAGACGGGACCTGGCGGGAGGGGTGATCCCTCGCCGCACGCAGTGACCCGGGGCATGGGTGATCCCTTGCCGGGCACGGGGTGCGGGGGCAGTGGTGATCGCTGCTGCGGCGCCGGTGTCACACGGCTGCGCTGCGTGCTCATGACCTCTCCTATTGGCTCTCGGGAACATTCAATAATATCGTACCACGATATTATTGAATTCTAGGAGCGACCGGACGTGGCTAGCTGTGGTTGAGGGCTTGCCGCAAGACGAGCTCAGCGTCGCCGCCTGCTGCGCAGCAGCGAGAACATGTCGGCAACTCAGTCGTGAAATGGGCCGGCAGTGGGCGCGCTTGGCAGCAAGCCGCTCGTCAACAGCATGATCACTGGCCGCCCCGCATCGCAACGCGATGCCGGGGCACCAGGAGCGACCTGCTCTTACTGCAAGCCACAGAACCAGGCAGTAATATCGGTGAACTTACATCGTGATACGATAGATCTATTACGGCGGACGTTCCGTCATGCCAAGGAGGTGCGGCAGATGGAGCTCATTGAATATATGACCATGGCCTGGGCCGACGACGCAGCGCAGGTGCTCAAGCAACTCAACGAACTCGGCGCCCAGGGCTGGGAGGCCTGCGCCCTGGGGAACGTGAGGACGGGCACCGCGGCGATCGGCCGCGTGGACCCCCGGCACGAGGGCCAAGTGCTAGTCCTCAAACGACACAAGGAAGCGTAGGAGCCCTGCCAGGCCTGTGATCAGGACCTACCACCTCCGGAGCTGTAAGCGGCGACTGGTGCTCGCTGACAAGGCGGCATCGGGCCTTTTTCCTGGGCAGGCCCTTGTGCCTGCCGTCCTCATGTTGTCTCATTGTGACTACTGGTCAGCGCCTGGCATTCTGCTGGGCCATGTCCGCGGATAGTGGAGGGCTGTGACCGAACGGCCGCTTCGAGGAGATGAGACAAACCATGTCCGTAACACTGGAACCGAGCGTCGAGGAGTTCACCGCCGCCCCGCGGCAGCTGTTCATCGGCGGGCAGTGGGTCGACGCGGCGTCAGGCAAGACGTTCGCGACCCCTGACCCGGCCACCGGGGATACCCTGGCCAACCTGGCCGAGGGGGACGCCGAGGACGTCAACCGGGCGGTCCGCGCCGCGCGCGCCGCGTTCGACGACGGGCCGTGGAGCCGGATGACACCGTCCGAGCGCGGCCGGCTCATCTGGAAGATCGGTGACCTGATCCTGGAGCACGCCGATGAGCTGGCCCAGCTGGAGTCGCTGGACAACGGCAAGCCGGTCGTCGTGGCGCGGGCCGCGGACGTGCCGCTCGCGGCGGACATGTTCCACTACATGGCCGGATGGGCGACCAAGATCGAGGGCAACACCATCGACATCTCGGTGCCGTACATGCCGGGCGCGAACTTCCATTCCTATACGCTGCGCGAGCCGGTCGGCGTGGTCGGCCAGATCATCCCGTGGAACTTCCCGCTGCTGATGGCCGCGTGGAAGCTCGCCCCCGCCCTGGCCACGGGCAACACCGTGGTGCTCAAGCCGGCCGAGCAGACGCCGCTGAGCGCGCTGCGCCTGGCCGGGCTGATCGCCGAGGCAGGCATTCCCGGAGGGGTGGTGAATGTCGTCACCGGTTTCGGCGAGACCGCGGGCGCGGCGCTGGCCGCCCATGACGATGTGGATAAGGTCGCGTTCACCGGCTCCACCGAGGTCGGCAAGCTGATCGTGCAGGCCGCAGCAGGGAACCTGAAGAAGGTCACCCTGGAACTGGGCGGCAAGAGCCCCAACATCGTGTTCGACGACGCCGACGCGGGCGCGGTCGAGGGCGCGGCCAACGCGATCTTCTTCAACCACGGGCAGTGCTGCGTGGCAGGCTCCCGGCTGTTCATCCAGCAGGACCGGTTCGACGAGGTGGTCAACGGCGTCGCCGAGATCGCCAAGGGCATCAAGCTCGGCCCGGGCATGGAGCCCGGCACCCAGATGGGCCCGCTGGTCTCTGACGAGCAGCTGCGCCGGGTCACCGGCTACCTGGAATCCGGCAAGGCCGACGGGGCCACCGCCGTCACCGGCGGCGGGCGGTATGGCGACCGAGGCTACTTCGTCGAGCCGACCGTCATCACCAATACCCGCCCGGACATGAAGATCGTCCGCGAGGAAATCTTCGGCCCGGTCGTGGTGGCAGCGCCGTTCCAGAGCCTGGACGAGATCGCCGCCGCCGCCAACGACACCGAGTACGGGCTCGGCGCGGGCATCTGGACCCGTGACATCTCCAAGGCCCACGCCCTGGCCAAGAAGCTCCGCGCCGGGACGGTCTGGATCAACTGCTACAACGTCTTCGATGCCTCACTGCCGTTCGGCGGGTACAAGCAGTCCGGCTGGGGCCGCGAAATGGGCCACGAAGTGCTCGAGGCCTACACCGAAGTCAAGGCGGTCACCACCCAGCTCTGAGCGGGCCTTCCGTGCGGGGGGCGGTCCCTGCCCCGCCCCCCGCAGGCAGCATCGACGCCCAGATCCTGGCCACCTGGCGTGCCCTTCTCGTCAACCCCGACCTGGACGCCGTCCATGCGCTGCACGCCATCGACCAGCTCCCGGACCGGCGCGCCAGGCCGACGGCGGCCCTGGCACCATGGCTGCATGGACCACGATGTTCCCCTGAAGGTGATCGGGGTCGTCCGCACCAGCTACGCCGAACTGGAGGCCACGCCGATCCAGGCGGGACTCAATCGCGCCGGGCGCGGGACCATCGAGATCGCCGACCGCTACCAAGAGGGCCTGGACGGCCTGGCGGAGTTCGAGTACGCCTGGCTGGTCACCTGGCTCCACAAACTGGCTGAGCCCGGCAGCGACCCGCCGCTCAGGCATGTTCCGTTCCTGTTGCGGAGTCAGCAGCGCGTCAAGGGCATCTTCGCCACCAGGGGTCCGAAGCGAGTCAATCCCATCGGGCTCAGCCTCATCCAGCTTCTGGACGTCGCTGGGCCGATCATCCGGTTCGCCGGCGTTGACCTCGTCGACGGGACACCGGTCATCGATCTCAAACCGTACGTCACCCGTTTCGACCGCCCGCCCGGTAATCCGCGATGCGGCTGGTTCGATCAGGTAACGATCACCGACGGCATTACCCCTGCGCAGCTCGCCCCGCCGCCATCAACCTGACCGGCCGGTCAGATGCTGGCCACATCGGCGCGCCCTCCCCCAGCCCGGCCTTGACTCGTCCCTGCGGAGCATGTACCGGCCGGGCAGGGGTAATCCGGCGCGGCCGTCTTCCTGGGCTAACAGGCGAAGCAGGCCTCGGATCGAGGTGCCCGGTGTCCTGCTGGCGTCAGTCGCCCGTGGCCAGGATCACCTCGGACGCCTTTATCACCGCGGTGACCTCGCTGCCTGCGGCCAGGCCGAGATCGCGGACCGCTTCCACGGTGATCGAGGCCACTAGGCGCACCCCGCCCGCGTCGAGTTCGACGTTGGCGATAGCCTCGCCGCTGGTGATGCCGGTGACCGTGGCGGGGATCTGGTTGCGTGCACTGAGTTTCATGGCTCACTCCTGTCAGGATCAGGGATGGACTGCCCGCGCGATCGCGGACCGGAACGGCGGCCGCCCAGGCCAGGGTAGGGCCTGGGGCCGCCGGGCAGGTGATCACGGCGGGTACACCGTGATCGCGGCCGGGCTGACGGAGGCCCACAGCTCGCCCCCGTCGTCGAGCTTGAGGTCATCGACCGCGCTGGGCGGTACTTCGGCGGTGATCGTCGGTGTCCCGCCGACGCGGACCCGGACGCGATCTCCCATGAGGTCTACTTCGCTGACCGTTCCCCGCCAGAGGTTCCCTGCTGTTCCGTCCGGCCGCTGCCGGTGCACGGCCACCTCGGCGGGGGCGATGACGGCGAAGACCGGGCCGGTTACCGGGTCGGCACTGGTTAGCTGGCCGCCGCCATCCAGGTCCACGGCGGTTCCCCGGGCCGTGCCGCGCAGCAGGTTGACGCCGGTCAGGTCGGCGACGTAGCGCGACCTGGGCCGCGCTGTCACCTCCGCAGGCGTCCCGGTCTGCACGATCCCGCCGTTCTCGATCACGATCATCCTGTCACCGAGCGCCACCGCGTCGAGCAGGTCGTGGGTGACCAGGATGTTCGCCGCGTGGGACTGGCGCAAGGTGGCGCGCAGCAGGCGGCGGACGTCGGTCTTGGTCGAGACATCAAGCGCGGCCAGCGGCTCGTCCAGGAGCAGCAGCCTCGGATCGGTCACCAGCGCGCGGGCCATCGCCACCCTCTGCTGCTGCCCGCCGGACATCGAACCCGGTTTCTTGGCGGCTTGATCCTCCAGGCCCACCTGTGCCAGCGCCTCCGCCGCCTTCTGCCGCGCGGCCTTCTTGTCAGTACCCCGGGCCCGCAAGCCGAACGCCACGTTCTCCAGGACGCTCAGGTGCGGGAAGAGCAGGTAGTCCTGGAACATCAAGGCAATGGGCCGTTTTTCCGGCGCGACCCGGGTGCGCCGGGCGGGGTCGTCCAAGACTGTGCCGTCCAGCACCACCCGCCCCCCGGCCAGCGGCAGCAGGCCCGTCAGCGCCCGCAAGATGGTCGACTTCCCCGAACCGTTCGGGCCGAGCAGCGCGACCACTTCGCCTGACGCCGCGGAGAACGCCGCGTCCAGGCTGAACTTGCCAAGCCGCAGCTGGATGTCCGCTTCGAGCATGACGGGTCAGTCCGAACCGGAACGCTCACGCCGGAAGATCATGACCACCAGGCTGACCAGGACCAGGATCAGGCTCAGCGCGATCGCCTCGTCCATCTTGTTCGAGCTCTGGCTGATGTAGATCGCCAGCGGCATGGTCTGGGTGACGCCGGGCAGGTTCCCGGCGAACGTGATCGTCGCCCCGAACTCCCCCAGCGCCCGCGCCCAGGTCAGCACGATCCCGGCGACCAGCGCGGGCCAGATCAGCGGCAGCGTCACCCGCCGGAACACGGTCCACCGGCTCGCCCCGAGGCTGCGGGCGGCGTCCTCCAGCCGCCTGTTCATCGAGCGCAGCCCGGACTCCGCGGTGATCACGAAAAACGGCATGGCCACGAACGACTCGGCCACGATGACCCCGGCCAAGGTGAACGGCAGCGACAGCCCGGTCGCCTTATGCAGCGGCTCGCCGACAATCCCGCGCCGGCCGTAAGCCAGCAGCAAGGCAATGCCACCGACGACCGGCGGCAAGACCATCGGCAAGGTCGTCAGGCCACGCAGCAGCCCCTTGCCGCGGAACTGACCACGCGCCAGCATCCACGCCAGCGGGAACCCGAACAACAGCGCCAGCGCGGTGCTGGACAGCGAGGCGATCAGAGAGATCTGCAGCGCGTCCAGCGAACTCTTGCTGGTGATCACGCTGACCATGCGGCCCCACGGCGCGCCGGTCACCAGCCCGAGCAGCGGGAAGAAGAAGAACAGCGCTGCCAGGGCAGCCAGGCAGGCCAGCAGGGGATTGAACGGCTGCCTCGGCCGGTCGTCCATCTATGACCCCGGCGGCAGGAAGCCGTAGCTCGCGAGGACCTCCTGGGCAGGCGGGCTGAGCACGTAGCTGATGAACGCCGCCGCCGCGGCGGCATTCGGCGCGTCCTTGAGCTGCACGATCGGGTAATCAGCGATCACGTTCTGGTCAGCCGGGATGGGCACTCCCTCGATCTTGTCCCCGCCCGCCTTGACATCGGTCACGTAGACCAGCCCGGCATCAGCCTCGCCGAGGGATACCTTCGTGACCACCCCGCTGACGCTGGTCTCCTCGCTGACCGGCTTGACCGTGACCCCGGCCTTCTCGAAGACCTGCTTGGCCAGGGACCCGCACGGAACCGCCGGGGCGCACAGCACCACCTTGATAGCCGGATTGGCCAGGTCCTTGACGGACTTGATGTTCTTGGGATTGCCCTTCTCGACCATGATCTCGGCCTGGTTGCGGGCGAACACCTGCGGCGTGCCCGACGCCAGGCTCTCGTCAGTGACGGCCGTCATGTTCTGCGTGTTGGCCGAAGCGAAGACATCGGCTGGCGCGCCCTGCTTGATCGAGGTCACCAGCGAGGAGCTGCCCGCGTAGTTGAACTTCACCGTCACGCCCGGGTTAGCCTTCTCGAACTGGGCGCCGATCTTGTCAAAGGCCGCGTTCAGCGAGGCAGCCGCGAACACCACCAGCGTGCCGGAGGGTTTCGCCGATGCCGAGGCACCGCCCGGCGAGGTGCTGCCCGACGCCGCCGGGCTGCTCGACGACGAGCTGCACGCCGTCAGCGCCAGCGCGGCCACGGCAACGCACACGCCGGCCACAAGCCTCGTACTCCTGCAGCGCGCCGACAGCCGAGTACCCGGCCTGTCCCGGCTAGCCGCTCGCCACTCCACCGGGCGCGTGATCTTCACCATGATCCCCTCCTCAGGTAGTTGCAATGTTCCTACCCATCAAGTAAAGACCGGCCTCCCACGCCCGCCATCACCCCATCCGGGTGGTCCTCACCACATCCCGGTCAAGCCGGAGATCCACACCTGCCTATCTCCAGTGGCCTTCCTGGCGATCGTTGCCGGACCCGGGCGCGCGGACTCGGAAAGCGCCCAAGGACTCTCCGCGCTACGAATAACAGCCTGCAGCTCACATACGATCGCTTCGCCCCGCCTGTGGACAGCCGGAGGCGTGCGACCTTGGTGAGGCGGGACACTCGCCGGTTATTCACATTCCAACAAGGTCCGGTCGTCTCAAATAGCGTCGACGGCACGACCGGCCGTCGGCGTGCATGGCCGCGTGTCGGCAAGTTAGTCTGGCCCGAACCTCAACTACCGGAGGCGGCGCTGTTTGGATCGAGCAGTGACCTCAAGTAATCCTCCACATTGTCGAAGTTCGCTTCCAGGCCATCGAACTTGGTCATGTGGTCACGGCCAGCCTTGTCGCGGAACGCCAGCCTGTACGTCAGCTTCGTCACTCCGCCGGTCTCGTGCAGATCCATCGACTCGACGGCGTGCGCATCTGGCCACCCTTCGAACAGCCACGTCTGGGCGGTCCGGGTCGGCGGCTCGACCTCCAGGAAGGTTCCACGAAACGAGCACTCGGTTCCGTCGTCGGTCACCATGACGAAGTGGTAGTTCCCTCCGACCCGCAGGTCGATCGAGCAGACCGTCACCTCCTCCCCGAATGGAGCGAACGTTTTCCTCACATGCTCCGGCTTCGTGAATACGTCGAAGACGAGTTCGATCGGAGCGTCGAACTCCCGGGTAACTACAATCTCCAGATCGTTCGGGAATTCGATGACTGCCGACCCGTGCCGATTAGGTGTCACTGCTTCTCTCCTTGTTGTTGTAGCTCTTTGAGGTAGTCCTCCACCCGATCCAGTCGGTCATTCCACGCCTGCTCGTACTTGGCCAACCAGTCGTGCAACGGCCGGAGGCGCGCGGGTTCCAGGCGGTACAGCCGACGACGTCCGTCCGCCCGGTACCTGACGAGTCCCACCTCAGTGAGCACCCGCAGGTGTTTTGAAACCTGGGGCTGGGACATCGAGAGATCGTCCACGATCGCCCCGACCGCCTTCTCGCCTGCCATCAGCGCGTCCAGGATTTCGCGACGGTGTGCCTCGGCAATTGCGTTGAATACATCCGACGTCGTGGAAGAGCGGGCCACGGCTCCAACATATTCCGATATCGGCATGTGTCAAGCTTCTCGGGACGGCAGAAACCAGTGGTCGGCCAGGGCCACGCTCTACGGGTTCAGAGATCTACTACAGGATGTAGCGGCGGACACGTGCCGGCCCGGTGTGCCTAGCTCGACTTGATGCGGGGCACGTGGGCTCCGCTTGATGTGCGACACGCCAAAGGCTTGTTGCACCTGCGTTAGGAGGCTGGCGTGACTCGGTCTTGGCACGGCTGCCGGGCCTGTGGTTCCGGCGTGAACCGGGCAGTCAGCCGAAGGCAGGTGTCGGCTGACGGCTTTACCGGGCTTAGTCAGCTGCCGGGTGATGCGGGTTGTGGCGGCAGCGGCACGTCCCTGGTGAACTGGCTCACCAGGTCGTCTCGGCCAGGGACCGCGAGCTCGTCCATCAGCCGGCCGGCAACCCGTATCGGCGCACCGGTGGCCGCGGCCAGGGCCAGGGCGTATCCGATGCGGGCCGTCATCCGCCGGGGCTCAGCGGTGCCCGCCGCAGTGAACTCGATCTGTGCGGTTGCCTGCGGATTGTCGCGTCCTTGGCGTGGCCCGGTGGTCAGCTCAGTGTCCAGCTCATCGATGTCCACGCCGGTCACCGTCACGCCGGCGACCAGAGCAGTTCAGCAGTGATCATCTCAGCGGGCTCGGGATGAGGGTGATCACCATCGCCGCGGAATAGGCCGTGCCCTTCCGGCCCGCGCAGCCACACCGGGAGCGCCCGTCCGCCTGAGTCGTCGGAAAGCACCACGAGGAACGAGGAAAT
The DNA here is from genome assembly GCA_030045295.1 of Streptosporangiaceae bacterium. The sequence continues at coordinate 2,379 of JASIGD010000344.1, read as the reverse complement.
CCTGAACCCGTGACCGCTCATGCGCTTGCCCGGCCATGGCTCGATGTGCGCGATCCGTACCATCGTCATGCCAGTGGAACGACCCGCGCCAGAATAATCTCCCATCGCAGGTAAGGCGTCAGCGCGGCTGGCGCGCCAGCCAGGGAGTGCCAGGTTAACTGAGACGACCGAAGGCCCTGTCGCAACCGATCTGGCCTACCTGCTGGATGCTGACGAAATGGCTCATGAGGGCAGGCGCATGCCGATGCGGGCTCTGGAAGAGCTGACCGCTACCGACTTCGCCGCCGCCGGGTCACCGGACAGCTCAGCAGCCAAACGTCCAGTGCAGGCCAAGGGTGAGAACACATGGCTCGGTGCAGCAGCTAGTGGCGCCCCGGTAACGTTTGCGCTGGTGGTTAGTCTCTGCTGAGAGGCGGCATGGTGGCTCTGGATCACGTTCGGTTGCCGGATGGCCGGCATCTCGACCTGCGGGTCAGCGGGCCCGCTGGCGGGTTTCCGCTGGTGTTTCACCACGGGACTCCCGGTGCCGCCACCCCGATCCGGGCGCTGGAACGTGCAGCGCATGCGCGCGGGCTCCGCCTGGTCACGACGTCTCGGCCCGGGTACGGCCACTCAAGCGCCCAGCCGGGCCGCCGCGTCGTGGACGTGGCGGCCGACACTGCCGCCGTCCTAGGGGCGATCGGCGCTGACCACTGTCTGATAGCTGGCTGGTCCGGCGGTGGCCCTCACGCCCTTGCCTGCGGAGCCCGGCTCGGCGCCACCGCCGCGGTGCTGGTGATCGCTGGTGTTGCCCCCTACGGGACAGGGGACCTGGACTGGATGGCCGGAATGGGAGAGGAGAACGTAGTGGAGTTTTCCGCCGCGCTCAAAGGCGAAGACGAGTTGCGGTGTCGCCTCATCCGCGAGCGCGACCGGCTCAAGCAGGCCACCGTCGCCGACGTTGTCGCGTCGCTCGAGACATTGCTCCCGGACGTGGACCGCGCTGTGCTAACCGGCGAGTTCGGCGAGGACCTCGCGGCCAGCTTCCGCGAGGCGGTGCGCACGGGCGTGGAGGGGTGGATCGAGGACGACATCGCGTTCACCAGATCATGGGGCTTTGAGTTGCAGGAAATCTCGGTGCCGACCATGATCTGGCAAGGAAGCGCTGATCTGATGGTGCCGTTCGCGCACGGCACGTGGCTTGCCTCCCAGCTTCCAGGCGCTTCGGCACACTTGGAACAAGGCGAGGGTCACCTGTCGGTCGGACTCGACGCACTCGACCGCATGCTCGACGAGCTCATGCGTGCTGGCGGCCTGCTCTAGTACCTCACGCCGAGACAGCAAGCACAACACTCGATCCTCATCGGATCAGCGAAACGGGCGTTGCGGGTCCCCCCACAAGCCATCGAGGTGAAAACGGAGGACAGCAGGCCCGAGCTGCACCACGGTGACTGCAGCACCCCGGCCGCGGTCAGGGCGAGCGTCCGACGTTCGGCGGTCCGCAGATGGGAGATCGAGGCCAGCAGTCACTTCGAGCTGTCCCAGCGCGACAGCGACATTGGCCTGGGGATGATGATCGACTCACCCGTTCTCGCGTGGCAGGGGCTCCAAGCGCGGGGCGGCTCGCGTGGCCAGCGCCGCAGCGACGTCCGGCGGCACCGGCACGTCTGAGCCCTGGAAGCCGCGGAACGGGCGGAACGACCCGAGCTGGGCGTCCTCCAGCAGCTCGGACCTGAGCAGCGGCGGGCGGATGCGGTAGTCGAAGCGGATGTCGGTCCGCCACCGGAAATGCGCCGGGTCGGATGGCTGAACGGGGTGCTCGTAGGTCTCGGACACGATCGTCGCGACATAGTAGAGGCCAGGGTCCTTGGACCCCACAACCTGCAGCCAGACCCGGTCGCCCACCGCCATCCGGTCCCGGTAGCGAGGCGTGCCCCACCACTGCTCCCGGGAGGCGGACGCCGCGGCGTCCAGGTCGTAGTGCCGGAGGTTGCCCTGGAAGATCCAGTCAGCCATGACATCCCAGGCTAGTGCAGTGTCGGGCGACCTTTGCGGCCGCAGGCCTCAGCGGCCGCAGCAGCTGTCCCGGACGCTGCCGCTGACACGATCGTGGACAGAAACCCCGTGATCCGCGCGGGTTTCTGTCCACGATAATGATTTCGACTATCAGGCCTGCTGAAGAACTACACGACCGGGCAGGTCATCTGGCGCAACGCGCAGACCGGCCAGGAACTGGCCAGCTCCAGCCAGTTTCCGAAGATGACCCAGGGCATCCTGGTGACACCCGGCTACGCACGGCGGCAGTACTTTCTCGGCATTTCCTCAGGGCCAACGGCCACGTCATCGCCCTGCAAGTCATGCCAAAACAATGACGTGCGAAGTACGATGCCGGCGCCTCAC
>JASIGD010000343.1 GCA_030045295.1 Streptosporangiaceae bacterium | reverse complement strand
GCGGCGAGAACGTCGCGGTGGCCCACGTCGCCGAGATCCTCGACGCTTCCCTGCGCGGCCTGCCGGCCCCGGTCGGCCCCGCTTAACGCTCCTGCGCAGCGTGAGGTCCGCGGTCGGGCATCTTTGCGGTCGTCCGCGCCGCGACGGCCATCGTGGTGCCGGAGGGCCGGACGGCCGGCCTCTCCCGGACCTTGGAGGAGAGGCCGGCCGCTCACCGGAGCTCTAGCTGCCGGTGCTTGTGCTCCCCGGCGCGCCCTGCCCGCTCTTCATGTTCGGGCAGTTGTGCGTGCCGTTGTGCGTGCCGTTGCGCGTGGCGGGCGGCGTGGGAGTCGCCGCCGTGCCCGCGGACCCGGCGTTGGCCGCCGTCGTTCCCGTCGTCGTCGACGATGACGATGTCGATGTCGTCGACGCCGGGGTGGACGAGTGGGTCGTCGCGGCGCTGGCCACAGCGAGGCTGCCGCCGAACCCCACGCCGAGCGCGCCCGCCCCGACTGCGGTGGCGATGATGATCTTGCCTAGTCTGTTTGTCAACGTGTCCGCCTCCTCGCGGTTGGGTGATGGTCCTGGACTCAGGACACCCACGCTGGCTGCGGCGTCGCTGCAGCGATGCTCTGGCGACCGTATGAGATTTCGCGAAAAGAGCAGACCTGTGGTGCCGCTGTTTTGCTGCGGTCAGCGGGCGGGAAGAGCCACGGTGAAGATTTCCTGGTTTTGCTGGGTGGCGATCGAGCCGATGGCGGTCACGGCCGAACCCGACGTGACCAGCGAAGTGATCCGGTAACTCCCGCTGTTGTGCGGGCCGGTGAGGCCGCTGATCTGCGACGGCGTCCAGGTGGCGCCGTTGGCCGACGTCCATATCGCGACCTGGAGCTGTCCCGGCTCGCCGAACTGGCCGGCGGCGGTGAAGCCGCCGGAGTCGGCGGTCAGCGCGGTGAGAGTCGTGTTCGGGCCGGCCGCAGCGAACGGCACGCGGTTCCAGCTGGCCCCGCCGTTGACCGAGAGCTCGGCGAACTGCACGCTGCCGGACGGAGTCGTCTCCTGGCCCAGCGCGGCCACGCGGTCACCGTTGATCGCGACCTGCTGCAGTATCGCGGCTGAGGCTCCGGCGGGTACCGGCAGGACGATCGTCGTCCAGCTGCGGCCGTTGGCCGTGGTCCATACCGCAGGCTTGCCGTCGTGCGACCCGACCGACACGAATCCGTGCGCGTCCGCGGCCACCGCGAGCACCGCGTTCGAGCCGGCCGCGTCGTTCGCGGCCTGCGCGCGGGTCCAGGAGGTCAGGTTCGGCGACCACCACACGTCGGCCACGCCAGCCTGGCCGGCGGCGAGCTTGCCCGCGATGACGTATCCGGCCGGACCCGCGGCGGCCGCGACCGCGGACACGCCCGCCAGGTCGTCAGTGATGGAGCCGGGGCCGCTGGCGGGCTGCCAGGTCGTCCCGTCCGCGGAGGTGTACACGACCGGTCCCGGCGCGCCGACGGCCAGCCAACCCGCCGAGCCGTGGGTCACCTCGGTCAGCGACTGCAGGGCCGGGTCGGCGGAGACCTGCGACAGCGACGAGACCAGGGTCCACGAAGCCCCGCCCGCCTGCCCAGGCCGACTTTCTTCCTTCCGCCACACCGCCGGGTAGCCGTCCGCGCTGCCCACCGCGACCTGCTCGCCGCCGTCGATCGCCAGGCCGTTGACCGCCAGCTCCGGGATCGTGGTCCCCGTGGCGCCGGCCGGCGACACGGACTGCACGCTGCCCGCCGTATTTGCCTCAAGGAACACCGGCTGCTGGCTGACCTTGTCGCCGGACGTGGAGCCGATCGCGATGATGGTGCTGGTCGAGGCGACCGTCGCGCCGTCTACCAGCTCGCTGGCGGCGCCGCCGAGCGGGGCCGTCGGCTGCCACACGGTCCCGGTGCCCGCACTGGTATAAGCCAGGATCTGCCCCGAGGCGCTGTCCCCGGTGACGACGAAGCCGTAGTCGCTGCCCTTCACCAGGCTGGGGCTCCAGCCGCCGGCCGCGTTGATGGTGGCCGAGTACTGCCAGGCCTGGCCGTTCGGGGAAAAATAAGCCACCCCGTCGCCGGCGCCATTTGCCGACCGGCCCGGCCGCACGGCGAGCAGACCCGCGCCGTCAAACCCCAGGCCGGTAATCGAGGTTCCCGCACCGTGATCAACGGGGACCGTCACCCTGGTCCACGCCGAACCGCCGTCCGTGCTCAGCCACACGCCGGAGTAGGTCGTGCCGCCCTTGGCCACGGTCCCGGAGATGACCGTGTCGATGCCCTGTGACGCGGCATAGTTGATGCTCTGCACGGTTTCGCCAGGTCCTGCCAGCCCGAGCTGCGCGGCCGTCTTCCGCTGCCAGGTCAGGCCGTCGCCGGAGGTCCAGATCACCGCCTGCGTGCCGCCGGCCGTGCCCGCGGCCAGGTACCCCTGGGCCGTGCTGGTGAGCAGCAGCATCTGGTCGCCGGGCTGCTGCGGGGCGATGCCGTGGGTGGCGGCCAGCGTCCAGGACAGCCCGTCCGGGCTGGTCCAGGTGGCCTGCGGGCCGACCGCGACCCACCCGCCGGGTCCTCCGGCCAGCCGGGTGGCCGCGTACCCGACCGGGGGCTGGCCGCCGCCCGGCGCGTGCACCGGGGCCAGCCGCCAGCTGGCCCCGCCGTTGGTCGACACGAAGAACTGCTGCCGGATAACGCCGTCGCTGGTCTGCGAGCCTGTCGCGACGACCGTGTTCCCGGCGGCCACGATGCGGTTGACCGCCTGGAACACGCCGCGTTGCTGCTGCCCGGGATACACGCCGATGGTCAGCGCCGAGTGGGCCTTGGCGCCCTGGGCCGGTGGCCGGTTCGGCTGCTGGTTCGCCGCCAGCGGGCCGAACTTGGGGACGTGGCCCGTCAGCAGCGCGAGCGCCAGGACCGCCACGGCGACCAGCACGATAGCCGGAACCACGATGGCCGCTGGACGGCGCCCGCCCGGACGGCGCCTGCCTTGACGGCGCCTGCCTTGACTGCCCCTGCCCGGACCGCGGCGGCCCGGACTGCGGCCCGGGTCCGGCTCCCAGTCGCCTGGCAGTTCGGGGTCGAGGAGCAGGGTGCCCCCGGCGCGGTTACCGTCCGAGAGCGGCGGGGCGGACGGCGGGGGGGTCGGCGGCGCCGTCCCTGTGGCGGCCGCTGGCGGGGGGAAGACGGGCGCGCTGAGCAGAACCGGTGCGCGCCCGGGTCGGGTAGCGTGCGCCGGCTGCTG
>JASIGD010000342.1 GCA_030045295.1 Streptosporangiaceae bacterium | reverse complement strand
CCTCCGCCGCGACGTCTTCGGTGCGCGCCCGGGGGTCGGCCAGCAGCGCGGCGGCCCGGGTCACGGCAGGGTCCGGCTCGCCGTCGGCGACCAGGGCGGCCGCCACGTCCAGCATGCGGGCCGCGGCGGCATCCGGATCGAGCGTCTCCGGCAACCGCCTCGCGTTGCGGCGCCGCAGCTCCGCCAGGTCGACACGCTGATCGCGGAGCTCGCTCAGCGGCACGGCGAGTGCGGGGCCGCCGGCCGAAGGCCGGAAGCGGACGCCGAGGATGACCGTGCCGGCCGTCATCACCGTGCGGACCGGGCCGGTATCAGGGCCGGCCACGTACGCGCCGCGGCCCTGCTCCCAGACCAGGTCGGTGCACGCGTCGGGCAGGACCAGGCCCGGTCGGTCGCCGGTGCCGGGAGTGACCTGCGCCCACAGGCACGCGACCGCGTGCCGTAGCGCGGCCGGGGCCTGCCATTCGGTGTAGCCAGGCGGCAGGTCCCGCACGGAGCGGGATCCCGGAGAATCCATGCTGCCAGCATGTCACGGTGATGGCCGTTTCGTTCAATACAGGCCCGGCACCGTCTGCTTTCATAAAACGATGAACGCTCCTGATTTCGATGCCGCGGCCGTCTTCGTCGCCGCGAACGCGCGGGTGCTTGACCAGCGCAGGTTCCAGCGGTTGTTCGGCGACGGCGCCGCCCAGCCGGTGCGAGACGCGGTGGCCGCCTACCGCAACGACGACGGCGGGTTCGGCCACGCCCTCGAACCGGACCTCCGGGATCCGGCCAGCCAGCCCGCCGCGACCGAGATGGCGTTCCGCATCATGGACGAGACCGGGTCGTGGGATGACGAGCTGGTCCGGGATGCCTGCGACTGGCTCCAGTCCGTCGCGCCGGCCGAAGGCGGCGCGGCGGCGGTGCTGCCCTCCGTAACCAACTGGCCGCACGCGCCTTGGTGGGTGGTGCAGGACGGGCACCCGGCCTCGCTGATCCAGACCGGCATGATCGCCGGAACTCTGCACGCCCGCGGCGTGCGCCATCCCTGGCTGGACCGCGCGACCGAGACGATGTGGACCCGGCTCGCGGAGGTGACCAACCCGGGCGCCTACGACATGTTCGGCATACTCGGATTTCTCCAGCACGTGCCCGACCGGGACCGGGCCCGCAAGGTGTTCGAGCGCGTCGGCCCGCTGATCCTCAGCCAGGACCTTGTCGCCCTCGACCCGGAGGCGCCAGGCGAAACCCACTCGCCGCTGGACTTCGCTCCGGAGCCGGACTCGCTGGCTCGCGCCTTGTTCGACGACGCGACGATCAAGGCCCACCTGGACCATCTCGCCCGGGCCCAGCGCGACGACGGAGGCTGGATGTTCAACTGGCCAGCCTGGTCGCCGGCGGCGGAACGAGACTGGCGCGGGTTCCTCACCGTCGACGGCCTGTGCGTGCTGCGCGCCAACGGATACCAGGTTCAGCCGTAGAACAGGGGCTCCATGACCGCGCGGGCGCGGCGGGCAGCGCGGCGGTAGTCCTGCTCGAGCGCCTGCGCCGCGTCGCCGGGCGGGTAGCCGAGGAGGCGGGCCACCGCGGTCAGCTCGCCGTGCCGGGCGGGCAGCGTGTCGCCAGGCCGGCCGCGGACCAGCACGATCGCGTTCCTGATCCGTGCGGCCAGATCCCATGCGGCCATGAGCGCGGCCGCGTCGTCAGAGGCCAGCAGGCCGGCCTGCACCGCCGCGGCCATCGCCGCACCGGTCCGGGTGGTACGCAGCCCGGGCACCGCGTGGGCGTGCCGCAGCTGCAGCAGCTGCACGGTCCACTCCACGTCGGACAGGCCGCCGGGTCCCAGCTTGACGTGCAGCGCGCGGTCTGCGCCGCGCGGTATCCGCTCGGCTTCCATCCGCGCCTTGATCCGGCGGATCTCGCGGATCGCCGCGGAGCCGATCGCGTCCCGCGGATAGCGGAATTCGGTGATCATCCGGGTGAACTCGACGCCGAGTCCGGCGTCGCCGCCGACCGGCTCGGCGCGCAGCAGCGCCTGGGCCTCCCACGGCGCGGACCAGCGCCGGTAATAGGCCCGGTAGGCGGCCAGGGTCCGCACCAGCGGACCCTGCCGACCTTCCGGGCGCAGGTCGGCGTCCACGACCAGGGCCGGATCGGGCACCGGGAGCGCGAGCAGCCGCCGCAGCTCGGAGGCGACCGCGTGCGCGGCGTCGGAGGCTTGCCGTTCCGGCTCGCCGGAGAGCGGATCGTGCACGAACAGCACGTCGGCGTCGCTGCCGTAACCGCACTCGTGACCGCCGAACCGGCCCATCGCGATCACGGCGAGCCGGGTCGGCAGCGGCCGCCGCAGCTCGATCGAGACCTTACGCACGGCCACGGCCAGCGCCGCCTCAACCGTGGCCCGGGTGACGCTGGTCAGCGCTTCGCCCGTCGCGGCCAGATCCTGGGTCAGGCCGAGAATATCGGCGGAGGCGATCCGCAGCAGCTCCCGGCGCCGGACCGATCGCACCGCGGTCACCGCGGCCTCCGCGTCATCCTCGTGACGCTGCGCCGCGGCCATCATCTCTGACCGCAGCGGCTCCAGGCCCCGGGGCGCGAGCTCGGCGTCCTCGCCGAACATCGCGACCGCTTCGGGTGCGCGCAGCAGCAACCCCGTGGCGTAGCGGCTGGACGCCAGCACGTGCGCAATCCGCTCGGCCGCCTTTGTTTCATCCCGCAGCAGCCGCAGGTACCAGGGCGTCTCCCCCAGTGCCTCGCTGACCTGGCGGAAGGCCAGCAGGCCGGCATCGGGCTCGGCGGCGTCGGCGAACCAGCCGAGCAGGACCGGCAGCAGCGTGCGCTGAATCGCCGCGCGCCGCGAAACGCCCGAGGTGAGCGCGTCGATGTGGCGCAGCGCGCCCGCCGGGTCCGCGTAGCCGAGCGCCTCGAGCCGGGCGCGGGCCTCAGCCGGCGTCAGCCGGGCCGCGTCCGACGGCAGCCGCGCCACCGCGCCGAGCAGCGGCCGGTAGAACAGCTTCTCGTGCAGCCGCCGGACCTGCCGGGCGTGGGTACGCCACATCGCGTCGAACTCGGCCGCGGGATCAGACCGGTTCGCCGTGGCCGAGGGCTGATACCACTGGCCGTTCGGGATATCAGATCTCATCGCCCGACCGAGCCTGCGAAGTACGGCGGGATCGTCGGGCAGGGTGTGAGTGCGGCTCAGCCGGTGCAATTGCAGCAGGTGCTCGGTACGGCGCAAGAACCGGTAGGCGGAGGCCAGGTCGGCGGCGTCATCGCGGCCGACGTACCCGCCCGCGGCCAGCGCCGCCAGCGCGGGCAGCGTCGCGGGCGCGCGCAGCGTCTCGTCGGTGCGGCCGTGCACGAGCTGGAGCAGCTGCACGGCGAACTCGATGTCGCGCAGCCCGCCCGGACCGAGCTTCAGCTCGCGCCCGGCCTGCCGGGCGGGCAGCGACTGCTCCACCCGGCGGCGCATGGCCTGCGTGTCCTCGACGAAATGCTCGCGGCGCGCCGCCTGCCAGACCAGCGGGCCGAAGGTGTCCGCGTAGGCCTGGCCCAGGGCCATGTCGCCCGCCACCGGGCGCGCCTTCAGCAGTGCCTGGAACTCCCAGGTCTTCGCCCAGCGCTCGTAGTAGGCGCGGTGGCTGGCCAGCGTCCGCACGAGCGGGCCGTTGCGGCCTTCCGGGCGGAGGTTCGGGTCGACCGGGAAGATGCTGCCCTCCGGGGTGGACCGCGCGCAGACGCCGATCAGGCCGGCCGCGAGCCGGCTGGCGGTGGCCAGCGCCGCATGCTCGTCCGCGTCCCTGGCCGGCCCGGTGATCGGTTCAGCGACGAAGATCACGTCGACGTCGCTGGCGTAGTTCAGCTCCCGGCCGCCGCACTTGCCCATCGCCACCACCGCGAGCCGGCACGGCGCGGTCTCCAACATCCCGGCGGGCAGCTCGGACACGGCCACCGCGAGCGCCGCCTCCAGCACCGCCGCCGCGATGTCGGCCAGCTCCTCGGCTACCTCCTCCACGGTCGCCACGCCGGACATGTCGCGGGCCGCCACGTGCAGCAGCCGGCGCCGGTAGGCCGCCGCCAGCGAGGCGGCCGCCGCCACGGGCTCGCCGGCC
>JASIGD010000341.1 GCA_030045295.1 Streptosporangiaceae bacterium | reverse complement strand
AGGTCCGTCACAGCCGAGCGCAAGTCGCCGGCCAGCAGCCGGAACACCCCCCGGAACACCAGCCCGTCGACGTCGACGGGGTCGATACGGGCCGGGTCGGCATCCAGGTACCCTAGCTCGGCCAGGCCGGCGTGCGGCCCGGCCACCTGCGCTGCGCCGATGGCCATCAAGGTGCGGGTGCGGCTGGCGGCAGCCGGGTCCAGGCCGCCGGTGCCGATCGCCCACCGCGCGAGCGTCAGCGCCTTCTCCCCGGCGCCGAGCAGAACCTGCGTAGCAGCCAGGCGGCTGGCGATCAAGGCGGCGAGCGGATGCCCGTCCGGGTCGGCCTGCGCGTCGGCCAGCGCCTGGCTGAACAACGTCTCCGCCTCGCCGAGCTGCCCCGAGGAAAACGCGATCGTGCCCAGCACGCAGCTGCGCAGCGGGGACGGCGCCGTCGCCTGCACCACCCGGCGCAAGGCGGGATCCGCCGGCTCCCCGGTCAGCATCAGGTGCAGCGCGGCGGTCAGCAGCCGCCGCTCCCGGTCGGCCCGGGCCGGGGACAGGTCCGAGGCCCACTGCAGGTGCGTGGCGGCCAGCGCGAGCCGGCCGCCGGCCAGCTCCGCGGCCGCCAGGCGCTCCAGCTCGGCGGCGAGGTCTTCATCCGGGTGATCCAGGGCGGCCACCCGGTGGGCCCAGGACGCCGACTCGCTGACCACCAAGGCCGCGCTGGCGTGCAGCGCGTGGCGTCTGGGGGCAGTGATGCCGGCGTAGATGGCGTCGCGGACCAGCGGCAGCCGGATCTCGACGGGGCAGGTCGGCTCTTCCGGCCGCCAGGCCATCAGGCCGGCGGCCACCGCCGGCTCGATCGCCGCGCAGGGCGACTCGACCTCCACGGCCTGACCTAGCTGGGCCAGGGGCACGCGGAGATTGAGCACCGCCAGCATCTCCAGGATGGCGCGGGTCTCAGCCGGCAGCGCCCGCAGCTGCTCCCCGACGGCGGCGGCCAGCGACCGGGACGCGGCCGGCTCATGCACCGACGGATCATCCGGGCCGGAATCGTGCGTCCTGGGCATCGAGCTCACCTCACAGGTGGAGGGCTGAGGCCGGTTTGCGGCGCTTCTCACCATCTGCGCTTGGTCCCCCGGGGGCCAGGGAAAACCCGGAACACCGGCCCGAAATATGCCGAGTTCCGGGCAAATTCCCAGTCGATTGCCGGCATTTCCCTGGCCAGCTGGCGAGAGTGCTAGCATGCGCCATAAGGGCTGGTGGCGAGCTACCGCCCGGGGGAAGGGGACGGAGACGGCGACCAGATGCAGGAAGACGCGCTTGGGGACCTGGGCGGCCTTCTGCGGTCGTTTCGTCAACGACGGGGCCTGACCCAGGAATCAGTGGCGCACAAGACCGCCAACGCGGTGACGGTCGAGACGGTCAGCAACATCGAACGGGGCCGGACCCGGCCTCGCCGGCACACGCTGGACCAGCTGACCGCCGCCTTGGAACTGGACGCGGCCGAGCGCGACAGGCTCGAGGCGGCCTGGTCCGCCGGCGGTGCTCGCCCGGCCGGAGCCAGCCCCGCGTCCCAGGCAGCGCCGCCGAGCGGCGTGCCCGCGATGCTGACCACGCTGGTCGGGCGCGAGCAGGCCACCGCCGCCGTCGCGCAACTGCTCCGCCGCCGCGAGGCGTTCTTGCTCACCCTGACCGGGCCAGGGGGGGTGGGAAAGACAGCGCTGGCCCTGCACGTGGCGGCCGCCGTGAGCGAAAGCTACGCAGGCGGGGTGGTCTTCGTCGACCTGGCCGCGCTTCGGGACCCTCAGCTCGTCCCGGCCTATATCGCCCAGGCCCTGGGCGTCACCGACGTCCCGGGCCGCCCGCTCACGGCTACCCTCATCAGCCGCCTCAGCGGCCAGCGGTTGTTGCTGCTGCTCGACAACTTCGAGCAGGTCGTCGAGGCGGCCGGGGTACCGCTCCAGCTGTGCGCCGCCTGCCCGGGGCTGCAGGTACTGATCACGAGCCGGGTGCCGTTGCGGGTGCGGGGTGAGCAGGTGTACCCGGTGCCGCCGCTGGCCCTGCCGGTTCCCGGCGTGACCGTGGGCGCGGAGGCCCTGGGCCGGATCGCCGCGGTGGCGTTGTTCGTCCAGCGGGCGCAGGCCCGGCGGCCCGATTTCACTCTCACCGACGCCAACTCGGCGGTGGTGGGTGAGCTGTGCGCCCGCCTGGACGGGCTGCCGCTGGCCATCGAGTTGGCGGCGGCCCGGGTATCGGTGCTGAGCCCGGCGGCGTTGCTCACCCGGATGGGCGAGGCCCTCGGAGTGCTGACCGAGGGACCTCGTGACCTGCCGGCGCGGCAGCGCACGATCCGGGACGTGATCGCCTGGAGCTATGGCCTGATAGCGCAGGAGAAGCAGGCGTTGTTCAGGAGGCTGGCCGTTTTCGCTGGTGGTTTCACCTTGGCGGCGGCCGGGGAGGTGTGCTTCCCCACGGCCGGCCAGGACGGCGACGGTGCGATGACTTCGGCGGCCGTGCTGGAGGACATGGGCGCGCTGGTGGAAGCCAGCCTGGTGCAAGCCGTCGAAATGCCCTCCTCCGAGGTGTGGTTCCGGCAGCTGAACACGATCCGGGCCTTCGCCTTGGAGCAGCTGGAGGCCAGTGGGGAGGCGGCCGCCGTCCGGCAGCGTCACGCCGATTACTACCTTGCCCTGGCCGAGGCCGCCAGCACCGCGCTGGCCGGGCCGGAGCAGGTGACCTGGCTGACTCGTTTGGAGGCCGAGCACGACAACCTGCGGGCGGCGCTCGGCTGGGCCCGGGAGCAGGGCGACGTGACCCTCGGCCTGCGGCTGACCGGAGCGTTGTGGCCGTTTTGGCAGCGCCACAACCACTTCAACGAGGGACGGCACTGGCTGGACCATTTCCTGCGCCTCGAAGGAGCCCGGGAGGCGCCTGCCGCGGTACGGGTGGCCGCGCTGACGGGAGCGGCGTGGCTGGCCCACGACCAGGATGACTTTGAACTGGCCGACGCTCTTTTCGAGCAGGGCCTGACCCTTTACCAAGCGCTCGGGCAGACTGCGCAGCTCTCCGGCGTGCTCGCCCACCGGGCGATCGTGGCGCGAAGGCAGGGCCTGTACGAGGAAGCGGCGGCCCTGGCCGAAAAGAGCCTGGCCATAGCCCGTGACGCAGCCGACGAGGCGGCCATCGGCTACGCCCTGTTCCGGCTGGGCTTGATCACGCGCGAGCGCGGGGATCTTGACGGTGCCCGGCAGGATTTCGAGGAGTGCCTGTCGCGGTACCGCGCCCTGGGTGATCGGGTCGGCGAGGCGTTTGCCCTGCTGGGCCTGAGCGACTTGGCTCGCGATCAGGGTGACCCGGAAACGGTGCAGACCCTGTGCACCGGCACGCTGGCCCTGTGCCGCGAACTCGAACACCACATGGGCACCGGGTTTTCCCTGAACAACCTGGCGCTGGCGGCGGCGATGCGCGGTGACCTGGGACAAGCCGAGACGCTCGCCGCGGAGGCGCTGGAGCTGTTCCGTGAGCACGGGATACCCGGCGGGGTGGTCGAGCTGCTGGTCACGTCGGGCCGGCTCGCCTGCGACCGGGCCGAGTACGATCGGGCCCGGGCGATGCTCGGGGAAGCGCTGGTCGAGGGCTGGCCGGCGGGCCCGCATTGGATGGTGCTGACGGCCGTGGAGGAGACCGCGCGCGTGGCAGCGGCCACCGGTGACGGCGGGACGGCTGTCTACCTCCTAGGGGCGGCGGACGCGTGGCGGGAACGGATGGGTGTCCCGCGCCCCGCCTACCGGCGGGCATCCGTCGCCGCGACCTGGGCGGCCGCTCGCCGCGCGCTGGGCGCGGACGCGTTCGCCAGGGCTCAGCGAGAAGCGGGCTCTTTGATGCCCGAAGACGCCGTGGCGCTCGCCCTTCGCTGCTTGGGACCCGGGCCGGGCCGCGGTAGCATCACCCAGCGGTAGGCTGCGTTCCCCACCGCCGGCCGCGGTGGGTGAAGCCGGGTGACCACCCCTCACACGGCCTCGCCCGGGCTTGGCTGGTAGCGGTAGCCCATTCCGGGCTCGGTGATCAGCCAGCGGGGGCGGGCCGGGTCTGGTTCCAGTTTGCGGCGCAGCTGGGCCATGTACAGGCGCAGGTTGCCGGTGGCGTCCGCGTACCCGGGTCCCCATACCTCGGTCAGCAGCTGGTTGCGGCTGAGCAGCTTGCCGGGGTTACGGAGCAGCACCTCGAGCAGGTGCCATTCGGTCGGGGTGAGCCTGATGTCGTCCGGCTGGGCGGCGGCGCCGTCGGCGCCCGCCGGAACCGCTTCCCGCCGGGTGACCCGCTTGGCGGCCAGGTCGACAACCAGGTCGCCCAGCCGGACCCTCGGCAGGTCTTCGGCCGTTCCGGTGCGCCTGACCGCGGCGCGCATGCGAGCGAGCAGCTCCTCCACGCCGAACGGCTTGGTGATGTAGTCATCCGCCCCCGCGTCCAGTGCCTCGACCTTGTCGGTGCTGTCGGCCCGGCCCGACAGCACGATGATCGGCGCGTTGGTCCAGCCGCGAAGGCCGCCGATCACCTCCACGCCGTCCAGGTCGGGCAGGCCGAGGTCGAGGATCACCAGGTCGGGCGGGTACTTGGCGGCTACCTCGAGGGCCTCGGCCCCGGTGGCCGCGACGTGCACGTCGTACTCGCGCACCCTGAGGTTGATGCGCAGCGCGCGGAGAATCTGCGGCTCATCGTCGACGACGAGGACCCTCGTCACGCCCCGGGCCCCTCGGACGCCTCGCGCTCCCGCTGACCCGGTGCGTACTCGTAATCCGGCTGCTGAACGACCGGCACCGACACCGTCATGGTCAGCCCGCCGCCGGGCGTGTCCTCGGCCGTGAGCGTCCCTCCCATGGCCTCGGTCAGGCCACGTGACAGCGCGAGGCCGAGCCCGACCCCGGTCGTGTTGTCGGTGTCGCCGAGCCGCTGGAACGGCACGAACATCCGGTCCCTGTCCTCCTCGGGTATGCCCGGGCCGCGGTCGACCACGCGCAGCTCCACCCGGTCGCCGAGGGCGCTGGCGGTCAGCAGCGGCGGCTGGCCGGGCGGCGAGTAGCGCAGCGCGTTCTCGGTCAGGTTCACGATGACGCGTTCGGCGATCGCCGGGTCGACGTTGATCTCGGGCAGGGAGTCAGGAATGTCGACGGTGATGCCGCGCGCGGCCGGGTCCAGGCTGTCCAGCGCGCGAGACACGATCTCGTCCAGGCCGACCGGGCGCGGGAACAGGGACAGCGCGCCGGCCTGCAGCCTGCTCATGTCCAGCAGGTTGTCCACCAGGTGGGTCAG
>JASIGD010000008.1 GCA_030045295.1 Streptosporangiaceae bacterium | reverse complement strand
CTCGGCGCCGCGTTCTCGCTCGACGTGCCGATCGTGGCGCTGCACCTGACCCGCCCGCCGGTGGAGATACCCGACCGCGAGGCCCTGGGCATCCCGTCCTACCTGGCCGCCGCGCGTGGCGCCTACGTGCTGCGCGACTACATTCCGGATCAGCCGCGGGGCGGGACAGTCTTCGTCCGCGGCACCCTGCCCACCCGGAACGTGGTGAGCGTGCTGCCTGCGCTGGCCGAGCGGGGCATCAACGTGAAGATCGTCGCGACGGTCAGCCCGCAGCTGTTCGCCCGCCAGCCCGAGGCGTACCGGCGCTCGGTGGCCGGGCCTTCGGAGCGGCTCGACGCCATGATCATCACCAACGGTGCGTTCAAGCTGATGCGGGAGTGGGCTGATGGCCCGCTGGTCAGGGAGTACTCGCTGTCGTCGGACTGGGACGACCGGTGGCGCACCGGCGGCTCGGTCGCCGAGGTCATCGAGGAGGCCCACCTCGACGAGGCGCACATCCTGGGCGCACTGGAACGCTTCGCGGCGGAGCGGACCGACCGGCTACGCCGACTCAGGGAGCTCGTGGAAGGCGTCTGACGTCCACAACGGACGTGCCGGTGCCGGGCGCTGCGGCCGGTGTCGCGGCAGCTCGGCGCGGAAGGTGACGCCGTCCCGGGAATGCCCGGTGCGAGACCCGGGCCAGTGGGCCTTGATCATGGCGAGGACCTGGTAGTTGTCGGGCAGTACCTCCATGGCCAGCGAGGTCACGCCTCGGGCCTGAGCCCCGGCGACCAGCGCCCGCACCAGCGCCGAGCCCACGCCCTGGCCTTGCCACGCGTCGGCCACCACCACGCCGATGTCGGTCATCCGGGTCCCGCGGGACCCGGCCTCGTCCGCTGCCATGGCGTGCCCGATGATGACGCCGCCCCGCACCGCGACCACGGCGTCGGCGTGGTCACCGGAGCCGGACAGGAGACGGAGCAGGTCAGGACCCGGGGTGACCGGGCCGAAAAATCGCAGGTAGCGCGTCCGCGCGGACAGGCCCGTGAAGAAGTCGCCGAGCGCAGCCAGGTCCGTCGGGCGTACCGGGCGGATGGCAGCGGCTGCGCAGCCAGCGGCCTGCCGTTCCTGGGTTCGTCTCATGAACCCAGAATGGCCGCGGATTGCTGAGTCTGTCAACTAGATTTAGCATGCGGTTATGAGACGGCCCTGGATTCTGGAGTACGACTCGGCCAACTGCGCGATCGGCGCGGCCGTGGGGATCATCGGGGAGCGGCCGACGTTCCTCGTGCTGCGCGAGGCCTTCAACGGCGTGCGGCGGTTCGATGACATGCAGCGCCGCACCGGATTGCCCCGCCAGGTGCTCAGCCAGCGTCTTGCCCGCCTCGTGGCCGAAGGCCTGCTCCGCAAGGTTCCCTACCGGGAAGCCGGCCAGCGCAGCCGGAGCGAGTACCGACTCACCGACAAGGGCCTTGACCTCTACCCGGTCCTGGTGGCGATGATGCAGTGGGGCGACCGGTATGCCGTCGGACCGGCCGGCCCGCAGGTCCTGCTGCGGCACCGCGACTGCGCGGAGCCGGTGCAGCTGCGCATATCCTGCCAGGCCGGGCATGACCTGGAATCAGCCCGCGACGTCACCCCGGTGCCGGGTCCGGGTGCCCGCAAGATCGCCTGACAGGCCCGGCTGGTCCGGCTTAGTCACGGTCCAGGCCGTCTTGCGCGTATTCGACTATCAGCTCGCTGACCGAAAGACCGCGTCGCTCGGCCCGGGCGGCGAGCCGTTCGGCCAAGACGGCCGGCATGACCACCGTGCGGCGTACGCAATCGTCGCTCTCCCACGCCTCATCGGGCACCTCAGACACGCTCTCTCCTCTCACAGGCCGCGCGAGCCGGGTCCCCCAGCGCGACGTAACGGCGCAGGATGCGATCGCTCAACAGGCCGAGGCAGCTCAGGTTGGGGAAGCCCGGTCCCTGGGCCAGCCCGGCGACCACGGGAAGATGCAGCGGCGGGCTCAGGCCAGCGACCGATAGATGGAAATCGATCCGCCGCTCGAGTTCGGCGCCCGCGAGCGCGTTCTCGAAGCGGCGGCGGGCCTGGTCGCCGAGCAGATCCTCGAACCAGCGAGCCCGGAAGCCGATCGCGACAACCACCAGGTCGTAGGCGACACGCTCGCGCTCGCTGGCGTACTCGATCCCGACGACCACCTGCCGCTCGCCCGCCTCGAGCGCCACCACCCTCCCGGCGAGCGCGCGGAGGCCGCGGGAGGCGTTGAGGACCTCCTCGGCCTGCTGGGAGAAGACGCCGCGGTCGGTGCGCTGAAGGAACTCGCGCCGATGCGACTCGGCCAACGCGGGCCAGTCTCCGGGGTCGGAGTACAGGCGGTTCTCCTCGTAACTTTCCCCGCGCGAGTAAAGGACGCCGCGGCTCGTCACCACGTCGATGGTCGAGTGCTTGGGCAGCTTGCTGACGAGGCTGATGACGACCGAGGCCGCCGTCTCCCCGCTGCCGATCACGCACGCGTTCTGCGCCACCGGGCTGCTGACGGCCCGCTTGGCCAGCCAGTAGCTGCGCCCGTCGAGCACCCGCGGGTGCTGGCTGGGCTGGCCGGGCACGCGGATCGGCGGACCCGCGCCGGTGATGACGACGCCGTCGGCCCAGATCGCCTCCCCCGGCTCGACCGCGAGCCGCCACCGCTCGCCGTCGGCCTCCATGCCGACGACCTCGGCGGCAACGATCTCGGCCTGCGCTTTGTCGGCGACCTCACGCAGGTAGGAACTCCACTGCCGGTGCGTGGGCCGCAGCCGGCCGCGGTCAACCCAGTCGGCGTAGGCGCCGTGGCCGATCAGGTGCTGCTGCCAGCTGTAATCCGCCATCGCGGCGGTGACCGCGGAGGAGGCAAGTCCCCAGCTGTCGGCGTAGGGGAAGCCGACGTCCTTTTCCACCGGCGTGCCCAGCGGCAGCAAGCCGCTGGTGTAGCCCTGCCGCCCGGTCCAGTTCCCGGCTACGACGCCCCGGTCGATCAGCACGACCCGCGGCGCGGCGAGCCCGGCCGCCGCCAGCGCGCGTGCCTTGGCGGCGATCGCGATTCCCTTCGGTCCTGCGCCCACAACGGCCAGAATCGGCATGACCGCGAGGATAGCCTCGCGCCGAATCCGCCGCGGAACGCGGTCGGCCCTTCGGGTCAGCCGGGGAAGATGCTCCCGGCTTGGTACACGGGTGTCCCGCCCAGGACCGTGGCCAGGACGCCGATGTCGGTGATCTGCTCGGGGTCGACCTCGAGCGGGTTGCGGTCGAGGACCACGAAGTCCGCGAGCTTGCCCGGCTGGAGCGAGCCGATCTCCTCTTCGCGGTGCATGGCGAATGCGGCCTGCGTGGTGTACAGGGCCAGCGCGTCACGGACCGGGAGGCACTCGGCGGGGCCGAGCACGCGACCGTCGCCGGTGCGGCGCAGGGCGGCATCCCGGATGCCGACAAGCGGATCGGCGGTGATGACCGGGGCGTCCGATGATCCGGCGACCGTGATGCCGGCCCGCTGCCAGGAGGCGAAGGAGTACAGCTCGTCGCTGCGGTCGCCGAACGCCGCGGCGAACCCGTCGCCCAGAGTCGACAGGAACCCGGGCTGGCTCGCCACGACGATCCCGAGGGCCGCGGCCCGCGCGGCCAGCGGCGGATACAGCGCGCCGCCGTGCTCGATCCGGTGCCGGCGCGGGTTTCCCGCTCCGGCGCCCAGCACGGCGGCGTAGGCGTCCAGCACTGTCTCGATCGCCCGGTCCCCCTGCGCGTGGATGCAGACCTGGAAGCCGCGGGCATCGAAGTCGCGGACCATCTCGGTCAGCTCGTCAGGCTCGAAATACATGATCCCGGAGCCGTACGGCGGGACCGGGTAGGTGCCGTGGATCGCCGCGGTGCGGCTGCTCATCCCGCCGTCGGCCCAGATCTTCACCGCCTCGGTGGCCAGCCGGTCCGAGTGGCGGCCCTGCAACCCGGCGGCGAGCAGCCACTCCACCTGGTCGTGCACGACCAGGCCGTAGATCCGCTGGCTGAGCCCGCCGCCGGTGTCGGCCTCGGCGAACGCGGCGAAGGTGTCGCGGCGCAGATCCGCGTCGCAGGCCGCGGTCAGGCCGAACCCGGCCAGCCGCTGTCCCGCCCGTTCGACCAGTCTCGCCCGCGCGGCCGCGCCCATCCTGGCGATGTCCTGGCGCAGGTTGCGTTCGAACAGCTCGAACATGGGCCGTTCGTACAGCACGCCATCGAGCCGGCCATCGCGGTCGCGGCCGAAGGCGCCGCCCGGAGGATCCGGCTGCCGGTCGGCCAATCCGGCCTCCTTCAGCGCCGCCGAGTTCAGCACGCAGGCGTGCAGTGAGGTGTGGTACAAGACGGCCGGACGGCCGGGCACGGCCTGGTCCAGGTCGGCGCGGGTCGGATGCCGTTCCTCGCGGAGCTTGTATTCCACGTACCCGCCGCCGGTCACCCACGAGCCCTCCGGCGTCTGGTCGGCGGCTTCCCGCAACCGGGCCTGGATCGCCGGGATGTCCGGCGCGGATGGCTGGCTGCAGTCGGCGGCCGCCGCGAGATAGCCGACGTCAGAGACGTGGCAGTGCGCGTCGATCAGGCCGGGGATCACGGCGGCGCCGTCCAGCCGCACCACCCTGGCGCCCGCTCCGGCCCTCGCGCGGACCTCCTCGGCCGGACCCACCGCGGCAATCCGGCCGCCCCGCACCAGCATGGCCCCGGCCGGCCCGGTGCTCGCCGCCATCGTGACAAAGTCGGCATCCTCAACTAGGAGCTCCATCAGCCTGCCCTCCGGGCCTGTCCGTTCACCAGCGCGCCAGCGCGGCCGCCATATCCACGGCTGCATCCCAGGATCAGCCTAGGCTGCTGTCATGGCGGCAAAGTCGCGCCGGGCGCGGGTCGGGGACGTGCACGACCTGGCCACGCGCATGCCTCACGTCGCGGTCGTGCACGGATCGCGCGGCAACCCGGTCTACCAGGTGGGCGGCAAGTCGTTCATCTTCTTCCGCACCCCTCGCCCCGACGCTGCCGATCCGGGCACCGGCGAGCGGTACGCGGACGTGATCATGTTCTGGGTCCCGTCAGAATCCGACAAGCAGGCACTGGTCCAAGATCCGGCGTCGCCGTTCTTTACCACGTCGCACTTTGACGGCCACCCGTCGGTGCTGGTGCGGGGCAGCCGGATCGGCGAGCTCAGCGTGCAGGAACTAACCGAGGTAGTCCAGGACGCCTGGCTTTCCCGGGCGTCACCAGCGCGGTCCGCGGCCTGGCTCGGCGCGCAGAGCGGCGGGGACGCCGCCGACCGCTAGAGTTCAGGGCCGGAACTAACGTCAGCAGCCGCTCCATGCGAACCAGGGTTTCCCTGAGGTTGGCCTCGGCTGTGACGTCGTGCGCCGCGGCGAGGGACAGCCAGCGCAGCGGGGCGTTCTCGTTCTCAGCGCGGGCCGCACCCGGGGCCTGGGTCGCCATGAAGAACCTGATGTCGGCGTGCTCATGCGCTGGCTCGCCGTTGCCTGCGGGGACGCCGACGATGACCACGTGCCGGATCTCGGCATCCGGCCACGGCGCCAAGTCCGCCAGCCCCGTCTCCTCCCCCGCTTCCCGCCGGGCGATGGCGAGCGGGTCGCTCTCCCCCGGGTCACCATGCCCGCCCACCTGCAGCCAGGCCTGCTGCCGCTGGTGCCAGCGCAGCAGCACCCTGGCGCTCGCCGGGTGCATGATCAGCGCCGACGCGGTAACGTGCAGCGGGAGATCGCGCCGCCACGGGTCGTCGGCGGCCTCGGCAAGTGCTCGCACCCGCAGCATGTCGGCGGTCTCGACGGTGCCCTCAGGCTGGTAGCGGTCTAGGAGCGTCGCTAGCGACGGAGGCACAAAGTGAGGTTCCACAAGACGCGATCGTACCCAGGGCCGGGCCGTCGGGCCCGAACGCACCCAGCATCCGCCCGTCGGGCCCGAACCGATCAGGCATCGAACAGGAACCGCGGGCGGCCGGTCACCCCAGGGGTGCAGGCGAAGATGTCGCCGGCGTGCGGCTAGCCCGCGAAGAAGCTGTAGGAGCCACGGTTCGCCTCTGGTAGCATCTCGGCGAGGTAT
>JASIGD010000340.1 GCA_030045295.1 Streptosporangiaceae bacterium | reverse complement strand
CTGCCCTGCAGATACTGCGACCAGGAAAGGAACCACTCGGTCCAGCCGTCATCCCACCGGCCGGCCGCGGTGCTGTCGGTGATCGTGATCGGGTCGCCGGGCACGGCCAGGTTGTAGTAGGTCTCCGCGTCCGCGGGCGGCAGGTTCACGCACCCGTGGCTGACGTTCGTCGTGCCCTGATCCACCACCGACCAGGGGGCGGAGTGGTAATAGTCCCCGCTGAACGTGAACCGGACCGCCCAGTAGACCAGCTCGTTGTAGTAGCCGGCGCTGCCCGGCGCTCCGCCGCCGATCATCCGCACCGGGTTGCCCTTTTCCACGGTCAGGTACGAGCCGTCGGGCGTCGGCAGGCTGGGCCGGCCGGTGCTGATCGGCCAGTCGTAGGTCGGCGCGCCGTTGATGTAGATCTCGGTGTGGTGCGTGGTCGTGCTGGCTACCGCGATCACCGAGCTGCCGATGTCGAACGTCTGGGTCAGGTCGGCGGTGGCGTACACGCCCGGGGCGCCCTCCACCCCGTCCAGGTGGCCGTCGAAGCTGACCGTGGTGTCGGCCGGCCAGTAGTCCCGCGGCCGGAAGTCCACCTGCTCGTCGCCGTCCCAGTACCAGGCGCCGATGACCGGCTTGGACGTGGTCAGCTCCAGCGACCGCTCGACCGCGGCCTTGTTGGTGATCGGGCGGCTGAAGGTCAGCATGATCGGCATGCCGACGCCGTAGGTCTGCCCGTACCCCTCGAAGATCTCGGTCTGGAACGTCTGCGACGGCGACAGGGTGCGGAACGTGCTCGTGGTGGTGATCTTCTGGCCGCTGCCGTTGGTCCCGGTGGCGGTCACCGTGTAGGTCTGAGCGACCTCCAGCGTCCACTGGCTGTGCCAGGTCTTGCCGCCCTGGGTCAGGGTGCCGGTGACCGGGCCGCCCGATGCGGAGACCGTGACGCCGGTCACTTTGCCCTTGGTGGCGGTGACCGTGATGCCGGCGGAGGGGTCGGCGTCCCGGCTCCCGTTCGACGGCGTGATCCTGAGTTCGGACGCGAGCAGCGCCGCGCGGGCCCGGGCCGAGGCGGCGGCCTGCGCCTTGGCCTGGGCGGACGACTGAGCTGAGGGCTGGGTGGCGTGCCCGCTGCTGCAGGCCGCCGCGGCCAGGCCGATAGCCGTGGCCGCGGCGATGGCGGCGTACCGTCGGGTACGCCCGGTCGGCGTGCGGTCTGTGCCACGCACGGGCCCATCCTCCCTGAACGCCGGGGTCGGAAACTGGAAACCCGAAATGCCCCCAGGCAGGCCTCCACCCGCATAGTACGTGGTGCCTGCTGGGCTAACGGTTCGAATGGCAAAGCCGGCCCGGGCGCGGGTGTCAGGCCTGGTCGGCGACCTTGCGACTGCGCTTGCTACTGCGGCGCGCGATGACCCCGGCCCACCCGAGCGCCAGCACGGTCAGCAGGACGATGACGTACTCCGGCCACGCTCCGACCCGGTCCGCCAGCGTGCGGTAACTGACCAGTGGCACCCGTGCCTCGAGGATGGCCTGCCGCCAGATGCCGCTGTGCGCCACCACCGCGCCGTCCGGCGCGATGATCGAGCTCTCCCCGGTGGTAGAGGCGTACACCACCGCCCGGTCGCTCTCGATCGCGCGGACCCTGGCCATCGCCGTCTGCTGCTCGGTCTCGCCGAGCTGCCCGTCGATCTCGAAGTCCGCGTCGTTTGACTGCAGCGCGAGCAGGTTCGCCCCGGCGTTCACCTCGGACCGCACCAGGTTGTCGAAGCCCACCTCGTAGCAGATCACGTCGCCGAGCCTGATCGTCCCGACGTCGAACACGACGGGCTGGTGCCCGGCGGTGAAGTCCACCGGGTTCAGCGACGGCAGCGAGCTGAAGCTGGAGATGATCTTCCGGAACGGGATGTACTCACCGAACGGGACGAGCTGGCGCTTGACGTAGATCGGATACGTCGGCCCGCGGGCAGGCACCCAGACCTGGCCGACGTTGCGCAGCGGATCCTGCAGCACCTCGCCGACCAGGACGGGTCGGCCGACGGCGTCCACCGTGCCCAGGATCTGGTCGTAGATGGCGGGGTACTCGAACGGGTCGAGGCCGACCGCGTCCTCCGGCCAGACCACCACGTCGGGCGCGGGCAGGCGCCCCGCCTTGACCTCGGCAGCCAGCTTCAGCGTGTCCGCGGCCTGGTTCTGGGTGACCTCGGTGTCGTTCAGCAGTTCCGGCAGGTTCCTGGCGCGCGGCACGTTGCCCTGGATCGCGGCCACCTCGGCCGTCGGCGTGCCGCCGGTCGGGTCCACGGGCAGCAGGCCGGCCGCGAGCACGATCCCGGCCGTTACTACCGCGGCCAGCGCCGCGCCCAGCGACTCCCGGGACCGCCAGCGGCGCGTGGCCAGCACCGCCAGGGCTGCCCGGGCGATCATCGCGCCGGTCAGCGCGACCAGGAAGGTCAGCAGCGGCGCGCCGCCGACCGCGACCCACCGGACGTCCGGGGCGACGGACTGGCTCATCGCCAGCCTGCCCCAGGGGAAGGCGAAGGGCCACCGGTCCCGGAACGCCTCGGCAGCCACCCACCAGCCCGCCACCGCGGCCGGCCAGAACGGCAGCCGGAGCAGCAGCCGCTGCCCCACGCACAGCAGCGCGAAGATGACCGCCTCGGCCCCGGCCAGCGCGCCCCACGCGTACCAGGCCACGTTGATCAGCCAGGACAGCAGCGGCACGAACAGCGTCAGCCCGAAGGCCAGCCCGCACCCGAACGAGGCCCGCAGGCTCCGCCCGGTCAGCGCGATGACCAGCAGCGCCGGCCCCAGCGCAGCCAGCGGCCAGGCGTCCAGCGGCGGGAAGGAAACGAACAGCGCGGCTCCGCCTACGATCGAGATGAGCAGCGCCCAGCGCGTGGCGAATCCGCCGAAGGCCCCGGCGCGAGCGGTCTGCGCGCCGGAAGCGGGCCCGGAAGAGGGCACAGCCTCGGCGGATATCACCCTCGCAGCCTAACCTGCCCAGCTTCAAATACGCTGAACGTGCAGGCAGCCGGGGGTCCCGGCACAGGCTCTCCGGCTGGCGCGAACGTTTGGAGGAAGCGCAGTGAGCAGGCGCGGGTGGTTGCTGTTCATCGCTATGGGCGTGATCTGGGGCATCCCCTACCTGCTCATCAAGGTGGCGGACGGCGGCGTCTCGGTGCCGGTGCTCGTCGGCACCAGGGTCGCGCTCGGCTCGCTGCTGCTGTGGCCCGTGGCCATCCGCGGCGGCCACCTGGGCGCGCTGAAAGGGTACGTCCCGTGGCTGGCCGCGTTCACCGCGGTGGAAATCGTCGGGCCGTTCGCGCTGCTCTCCACCGCCGAACGGCACCTGCCCAGCTCCACCAGCGGCCTGCTGGTCGCGGCGGTGCCGATCTTCAGCGCGCTACTGGCCTGGCTGACCCGCAGCGGTGACCGGCTGACGCGGGTCCGGTGGGTCGGCCTGGCCATCGGGCTGGCCGGCGTGGCCCTGCTCGCCGGGCCGGGCGCGGGCCGCGGCGGCACGCTGCCGGTCATCTTGGTGCTGCTCACCGCGCTGGGCTATTCCATGGGTCCGCTGATCGCCAACCGCAAGCTGTCCAGCCTTCCGCCCGTCGCGGTCAACGCGGTGTGCCTGGGCGCGGCCGCGGTCGTCTACGCGCCGTTCGCGGCGCTCACCTGGCCGCGCTCGGTGCCGTCACCCCAGGTCCTCGGCGCGCTCGCCGGTCTCGGGGTGATCTGCACGGCAGCCGGGTTCCTGGTCTTCTTCCGGCTGATCGCCGAGGTCGGCCCGGCCCGCGCCACGGTCATCACCTACATCAACCCGGCCGTCGCGGTCACGCTCGGCGTCCTGGTCCTCGGCGAGCACCTGACCGCCGCGATCGGCGTGTCGTTCGTGCTGATCCTCACCGGTTCGGTGCTGGCCACGCGCGCGGGCTCGGGGCGTGCCGGCCGCGAGCCCGCCGCGCCGCCGTCACCGGAGGTCCCCGCGGTGGCCGGGGATAGTGCCACCACGGTCCGTTCGGACTAATTTAAATTCTTAATGATCCCGAACGGGCCGTGGTCCGTGCCTGCCACCACCACCTGCGGTCCTCGCGGAGGAAGGTCCAGTGCGCGTGCCCACCCAGCCGGATACTGCGGGTTTTCCTGACCTGCGGATGGCGACCGCGCGGGGCCGGTGGGTGGTGGCCGCCACCGTGCTCGGCTCGGGCATGGCCGCTCTCGACGCGACGGTGGTCGGGATCGCGCTGCCGGCCATCGGCCGGGACTTCCACGCCACCGTGGGCACCGTGCAATGGGTGGTGGACGCTTACACGCTGACGTTG
>JASIGD010000339.1 GCA_030045295.1 Streptosporangiaceae bacterium | reverse complement strand
GACAGCCGGCCCGCCGCCCGTTCCGCGACAGGGCCAGCCAGGATGCCTGCGTAGCTGTGCAGCACCAGGTGGACATCGGTGAGATCCTCGAACCACAACAGCTCTGCCACATCGCTGACGTGAGTCGGTATCCCGACCTCCGGCGTCAGCGCCTGGCGCCGGTCACCCTGGCCGGTCAAGGTGGGCGTGTAGACCTCGTGCCCGTTCCCGGACAACCTCTGCCGTACCTCGCGCCAGCACCAGCCACCGTGCATGGCGCCGTGGACCAAAACGAACGTGGCCAAGCTCCCGCCTCCTCGTTGCTGCTCAGGATCTCAGCTGCCGCTGGCCGTGAGGATCAGCACCGCCCGCCCGGCCGCGGCTCGTACCCGGGGCACGTCATCGGTTTGCAGGCCGGCCACCGCCGGCAGCGCGTCGCCGACGCGGTGCCGGGCGATGACCTTGGCTGCCATCTCCCGTACTCGCCACGCGTCATCTGCGGTAGCCCGGATGACGGCGGGCACCGCGCGGTCGTGCCAGGCGTAGAGCAGGCCGCGAGCGGCCCAGACCCGCGGCCAGTAGCCGTCCCTGCCGCCCGCGGCACCGCCGAGCACCGACTCGGCCGCCGGGCCGCCCAGCGCGAGGATGAGCGCGTCATCCACCTCGCCCCGGCCCTCCAGCAAGGCGATGCATCCGCTGATGACGGCGGGTTTTCCCCGCCGCAGGCACTCCGCCTCGATGCTCTGGCGGGGCGTCAGCTCCCAGATGGCCGCCATGACCTCAGCGCCCGGCGCTGAAGTGCTCGCGGTACATCCCGGCGACACGAAATGCCAGGTCGAGGGACTGGCTGCGGTTGAGCCTGGGATCGCACGCGGTCTCGTAACGGTGACGCAGGTCGCTTTCCGCGATGTGCTGCCCGCCGCCGACGCATTCGGTGACGTCGTCGCCGGTGAACTCGATATGGATGCCGCCCGGGTGGGTGCCGAGCGCCCGGTGCACCTCGAAGAACCCGGCCACCTCGTCGAGCACGTCATCGAAGTACCGTGTCTTCTGCCCGCTGGCGGCCTCGACCGTGTTGCCGTGCATCGGGTCGCACGCCCAGACGACCTCGGCGCCGCTGGCCGCTACCGTCTTGACCAGCGGCGGCAGCGCCTCGCGGATCCGGGCTGCGCCCAGCCGCGTGATCAGCGTGAGCCGGCCGGGCTCGCGGTCCGGGTCAAGGGCCGCGATCAGCGCGAGCACCTCCTCGGCGCCGGCCGCGGGGCCGATCTTGACCGCCACCGGGTTGCGGATCTGACGCGCGAACTCGACGTGGGCGCCGTCGGGAGCGCGGGTGCGTTCGCCGATCCACAGCATGTGAGCCGACAGGTCGTAGGCTAGCCCGTTCCGCGAGCCGGTCCTGGTCAGCGCCCGCTCGTAGTCGAGGAGCAGCGCCTCGTGGCTGGAGTAGAACTCCACCGCGCGGAACTCCTCCGGGTCAGCCCCGCAGGCGTGCATGAAGGCGATCGCCCGGTCGATCTCGCCCGCCAGCCGCTCATAACGCTGCCCGGCCGGGCTCCTGGCCACGAAGTCCTGGTTCCAGGCGTGGACCTGGCGAAGATCGGCGTACCCGCCGCTGGCGAAGGCCCGGCACATGTTCAGCGTGACCGACGAGCAGTGATACGCGTCGAGCAGCCGGCCGGGGTCGGGCGTCCTGGCCGCGGCGGTGAACTCGATCCCGTTCACCGCGTCGCCCCGGTAGACGGGAAGCTCCGCGCCCTCCCTGACTTCGGTCGCCGCCGACCGGGGCTTGGCGAACTGGCCCGCCATCCGGCCGACCTTCACCACCGGCACGCTGGCCGCGTAGGTCAGCACCACGGCCATCTGCAACAGCGTCCGCAGCTTGTCCCGGATGCCGTCGGCGGTCGTCCCGGCGAACGTCTCCGCGCAGTCGCCGCCCTGGAGCAGGAACGCCTCGCCGCGCGCTACCGCGGCCAGCCGCTGTTTCAGCTGGTCGCACTCTCCGGCGAATACCAGCGGCGGCAGGCTCTGCAGGCCGCGTACCACCGCCTCGAGCCGGCCGCGGTCAGGCCACTCCGGCTGCTGAAGCGCCACAGCCCTAGACGCAGTCACCCGTCCAGGCTAATGGTCCAGCCGGTGCCACGTCGTCGATGAGGCGGCAGCGGCCTGGCGGCTGGTGCCGGCCACCCGTATCATGGTGCGCATTCAACGTCCCGGGCCGGACGCCGGGATGGGAGGGAGGCCCGATGCGCGAGCCAGAACCGGGCCTGTGGAGATCCCTGCTCGCCGTCCGGCTGTACGCGGTCCTGGTCGGCCTGGTGGCCGCCGTGGGCCTGGTCGCCGGCGCCGCTACCGCGGCGTTCATCCCGCCGCGAGTCACCAGCACGGCGGTCCTGCTCCAACAGTCCGTTCCGGGCACGACCGTTCCGTTCGTGATCGTGGCTCGCGACCCGGCGCTGGCGGGCGGGCAGTCCATCATGATCCCGGCCAAGGACACGTCGGTCCCGGCCAAGGACACGTCGGTCCCGGCCAGCGGCGCGTCGGTCCCGGCCAGCGGCGCGTCGGTCCCGGCCAGCGGCACGTCGGTCCCGGCCAGCGGCGGGTCGGTCCCGGCCAGCGGCACGTCGGTCCCGGCCATCTCGGTTGGCACGCCGCCCGGCCAGGTTCAGGTGCAAGGCCCGGCCGGGTCCACGGTGACGGTGGTGGTTCCGTCGGCCGGAATCGTGTCCGGACCCGCACCGCTCACGCAGGTGCTCATCGGCGCGATCATCGGCCTGGCCTGCGGCGCGCTGACCGGGGTCATCGCGGTGCTGGCGATCAGGCGGCCCGCCCGTGGCCAGTTGCCCGCCGCCTAGCGATACCGGTAAAAAGGTCAGACCAGCAGTCGGCCTCCGACCCATAGCGCCGCGACCGCGATGACGAACCAGAGCGTGGCCCACACAAACGTCGGGACACGCGTAAGCCCGCTCAGCGTTTTCGCGTCAGGAGCGTTGCTGCCGCCGCCCGTGAAAACGAACCTGACCCCGCAGAAGAGCAGGAACCAGCTGATGGCGTAGGCGGCCACGTCGTGGAACTCGGCGCTCCCGTAATGCAGGGTCAGGAACACGAGCGCGCCGCTCACGGCCACGGAAATGACGCCGAAGAAATTGCGGATGAAGACCAGCATGACCGCGAAGAAGATAATCGCCAGCCAGAGCACCGCATCGAAATAGCCCAGCGCGATGAGGCCCGCTGCGCCCAGGCCGAAAAGGCTCGGGCCGACAGAGCCGGCAAAGGCGGTAACGACCCGGCCCGGGCCGCGGTCCGGGCCCGCGGTGGTCGTCGTCCCGCTGGCATTGCTGTTCAGCCGCACGCCGGACACCTTGCGGCCCGTGCTCCAGCCGGCCACGGCGTGCGCGCCCTCGTGCACGATCACGCCGAAGTGCCGGGCCACTCGCCAGATCCCGTCTATCAAGAACCCGAGGAGCACGACCAGCCCCACCGGGACGGCCACCGAATGCGGCAAAGGCTGGGACCCGGACTGGTTCTGGGCCAATTCCAGCGACAGCGCCAGCACCCCTGCCCTCCCCGAACTTCCTCACCGCCGATAGCGGCCACCGGCCGATTACTCGCCAGCGAAACACCAAAAGCGGCACCAGGCAAGCACCGGCCGGGCAGAAACGCGCGAGTTACCGGACGCCGTCCCAGACGACGCGCCGCTCAGCCCGGGGGTCATGGGCCAGCCTGCTGTTGACGTCGAAGATCATGGTGGCGCGGGTGTCCAGGTCGTAGGCAGCCCAGCCGGGCCGGCCCGATCGGGCGAAGTCGATCCAGGACCGGTGCATGGCCGTGGCTAGCTCGGCCGGCGGCGACGAGCCGTACATCGCCTCGTACCCCGGCGCGTCAAGGGTGTCGAACACGAAGCTGATCTCGAGGGCATGACACGCGCCGAGTCGGCCGCCGAGCATCGGCGAATTCCAGCTGAACTCGTACATGTACGAGTCGCCGTGGTGCGCCTCGGCGAGCCGAATGGCCGGGATCCTGAAGAACCAGTCGGTAATCACGTCGATCAGGACGTCCCCGGCGCTCGCCCCGGCCGTCCGATACCTGGCCAGCCCGGACGCGGTGAGCCCGAGCGCGCCCGTGACCAGCTGCAAGCTGGCCTCGTCCACCGTGTCCGCCACTCCCGTCGGCACCAGGAACAGCCGGTCCTCGTCCCGGTTGGTGCCGACCAGGAGATCGACGTGACGGCCGTTCCCGGCCGCGATACCGTCGATGGGCCTGGCGGGCAGGACCTGTCCGTCCACTACCGGTTCGAAGGCCATCATGTCGGCGGCGATCGCGCCCCACCGGACCGGATCGGGGTTGATGGCGATGTCCGCGGAAAGCTGCCTCTGGGCGTCGACGAGGCGGTCCGCCGGCAGTGCCGCGAAACCCTCCCGCGTCGGCGCCACGCCGAGGCGCTGCGCCAGCTCGGCGGTCACCGCGCGAGCCGTATCGGCGGACAGGACGTGATGCCCGGCCCCGCTCTGCGGGATCGCCCTGCGGAACAAGCCCTCCGCCTTGGGCATCGACATCAGCGTCGCGACGCTCATCCCCCCGGCCGACTCGCCGAAGATCGTGACGTTGCCCGGATCACCGCCGAACGCGCCGATGTTCTCCTGCACCCACTGCAAAGCCGCTATCTGGTCGAGCAGACCCCGGTTGGCAGGGGCGTCGTCCAGGAACAGGAAGCCTTCGCAGCCCAGGCGGTAGTTGATCGTCACGCACACCACGCCGTCGCGCGCGAACCGGTGCCCGGCGTACTGGGGGACGGCCCCGGACCCGTTCACGAAAGCGCCCCCGTGTATCCAGACCATGACGGGCAGCCCGGCATGACCGGGATCCGGGGTCCAGACGTTCAGGTTCAGGCAGTCGTCGCCGGCGATCACCGGCTCAGGCAGGAGCCGATCGTACGGTGCCGGGTAGGGCGGCTTGGGGACCGTCGGCCCGTACGCCACGACGTCCCGGACACCATCCCACGCCTCGGCCCGCGCCGGAGGGCGCATCCGGTTCGGGCCGAACGGCGGGGCGGCATAGGAAATCCCCTTGAACGATGCCACCTCATCGGACACCAGGCCGCGTACTTTCCCGTCAACCGTCTTGACCACGGGTTCCATCGGCTCCTCCACACGATCGCGTTGGTGCATCTTTACATCAGCTGCCCCGCAGCCGGAAGCCCCGCTCCGCGCCGTCGGCGTCCGCCTTCCTCCCGGCCGGTCTGCCGAATCCGCGCGTTCCCGGTGCTCACAACAAAGACAGTCCCGCGGTCGCGGCGTCAACCCGGTCGCCGTCCGCAGGGCCGACCGCGCAACACGTCGGTGTCCCGGGCGCGACCTGAGTGCGGCCCGCGTCGCGGATGAGCTCGACCGGCAGTCCGGCCGCCTCCGCCTGCCGCACCACGTCCTGCAGCTCCGTCGCGGTCGACACCTTGAGGACCACCTTGGGCTGCCCGTCCCGGAGCCAGGCAGCAAGGTCAGCTCCGCTGAGGCCGGCGAGCACGGCGGCGACCGCCGCGTGGGCGACCTGGGCGGCGATCTTGCCGCGGCCCATGCCGAGGTCGGTCCTGACGACCACCGCCAGCTTCGCCGCCATGAGGACACCCTAGACGCCGGCCGCGCGGCGAGCCGGGCGTGATCTGATAGGAGGATGACAAGGAGGACGAGCCATGACTGACCCGTACGATCCGCCCCGGCCGCGCGACTACGCCCTGCAGCAGGAACTCGAGTCCCTACGCGAGCAGGAGCGTGCCGGGCACCAGACGCCCGAGGAGCAGCGCCGCGCCGAGGAGCTGGAACGCAGGCTCCGCGTCGATGAGCACGGCGCCGAGGTGCGCGAGCGCCGCGAGCAGGACCGCGAGGCCGACCGGCACGACGAGGAACACAGGTGGCATCGCCACTGATCCGGGGAATGCGATCTTCGCCCGGCCCCGGCTGAGCGCACCCGTCGCGGGCTCTTCAGCCGGGTTGTTCGTGATCGTGCCCGTGGCGGCGCGGATGGTCTTCGGTGGCGGGCCCGCCCTCACGGGGCGGGTCGGCCGCCATTCAACAGCCGGGCTGGCCGTGGTTGCCGCAGCAAGCCTGGCGGTTGCGCAGCTTTACGTAGGTGTTCGACGCGGCCATCCGCAACTTGGTCGCGAACGGGGCGTCGTAGCTGCTCCAGTTGGAAAAAATGGCCCTTAGGCTCGGCTTCGGCCGAGGTCCCTGACCGGTCTCTGGCATAACCCGAACACTACGGCAGCCAGGACACGTGGGGTGCGAGGAGCGCGTAGCCGACGAATGCCACGGCGTTGATCAGGGTGTGCGCGATGATCATCGGGTTGGCCCGCCGCCAGCGCAGGAACAGCACGCCGAAGATGACGCCCATGATCACGTTGCCGATGAAGGCGCCGAATCCCTGGTACAGGTGGTAGGAGCCGCGGAACACGGCGGCGATCGCGACGGCGGCGGCCGGGGGCACGCCGAGGAGCCGCAGCCTGCTCAGCAGGTAGCCGATGACCAGGACCTCCTCCAGGAGGCCGTCTTGCAGCGCGCTGAGCAGCAGGACCGGGATCCGCCACCAGACGTCGGGCAGGCCCGCGGGGGCGATGTACAAGGCGATGCCGGCTTTGTAGGCCAGGTAGTACAGGCCGAGGCCGCCGCCGCCGATGAGCGCGGCGAGCCCGGCGCCGCGCAGCAGGTCGCGCCCGGGCTGGGTGGCGTCCACCCCGATGGACGACGGCCGCTCGCCGTTCCTGGCCAGTAGGTAGAACACGAGCAGCACCGGCGCGAGGCCGGTGGCGATGCTGACCAGTTGCAGGAACAGGTCGAGGGTGGGGCGGCCGGGTGCCTGGGAGAAGTTGAGCACCACGTGCTGCGCGCTCAGCGCCTGCCGCTCGGTCAGCGATCCGATCAGCGAGACCACGGCGTGCACCGCGGTGGCGCCGAGCGACACCGAGAAGACCGCGATGATCTCCCAGATCAGCAGCCACCGCGCAGACTCGGGCAGCGGCGGCGGATCAGCCCAGTCGGCTGCCGGGGAAACGGCCGGGTCAGGTGAGGTACTCACTGAAATCGCCGCCTTACCCGCCGCCCGGCGGGGTGATCTCGGCCCCGGAGATCGGTCGCCCGAGAGCCCGGAGGATGGCCAGATTATCCGTGGTAATGCCGTCGACTCCCAGCCGCACCAGCTGGTTGAACGTTCCGCTGTCGTTAACGGTCCACGCCAGGATCACCAGCTTGTGCGCGTGCACCCAGGTGACCAGGTTCGCATCCACCAAGCCGTGGAAGACCGACACGCCGCCGATGGCTTTCTGCAGTGCTGAGTCGGACTTCAGCTGGCGGACAGCATCGGGTCCGGCCACGCTGAACAACATGGTGACACCGGGCAGCCGGCGGTGCAGGTAGAGCAGCGCGCTCGAGTCGCGGCTGGAGATCATCACCCGCCGGCCCCTGGCCCGCGGGGCCAGGAAGGCAACCAGGTCATCGAGGAACCCGCGGTCGGTTTGCTTCAGGTCGAGCTTGACGATGCCGGCGGCAGCCGCGCCGTCCCAGGCCTGTACGAGCGTCGGCCCCCGGAACAGCTGCCGGGCCAGCCAGCCCCACGGCTGGTTGCGGCCCGCGACGAGATGGCCGCGCGCGGAGATCACGTCGATCTCGATGACGTCGGCCCCGTAGTGCAGCGCGGTCGACAGCGTTCCCAGGTTGTTGCCCGCGTTGTGCGCGACCCCGAGAACGCGCGGGTAGTCCCGGGCCAGCGCAGGCTCCAGCTGGATTTTGTCGTAGAACTGGGGCGGCGGCGCCGAGCCGGTGTAGAGCTGCAGATACGGCCAGGCCACGACGGCCGCGGCCACCAGCGCGATCACCACCCCCCCGGCGATCACCCAGCGGAGACGACCCCTTCGCGCTCGGGCCATGCCTCTCCAAGCCTCACTTGCTCCAGCTCTGCTGACCAATGCCGGCCCATCGCGGCGATCTTCTCGGTATCCGACGTCACCTGACAGGCCGCCCGGCACCGCGCCGCAACGTCGTTGGTCACCCTCACCACATGGCCCGCTGCCCGGTTGCCGTCCAGCAGCACACTCCCAACCCTAAAACGGGAGCCGCAGGGCCGTCATCAACCCGCCGGGGTGAAGCATCGCGTCCCCGGCTGCTGTCACCCGCGCGCTGGAACGGCTCGGCCGCCGTCCGGCCCGTGGGCGTCAGCCGGGCGCTGAGCCGCTCGGCCCCTCACGGTCCCGGGCAAGTCGGCGGTGTAGCTTGAAGCCAAGCCCGATTCGAGGAGGCGGCCATGGAGCTGACCGCGGGGAAGGTCGCCGTCGTCACCGGGGCCGGCAGCGGTATCGGCTTGGCGCTGGCCGAGCGCTTTGCCCGCGCCGGGCTCGATGTGGTCCTGGCCGACGTCGAGCAGCCCGCGCTGGAGGCGGCCACGCAACGGGTCGCGGGCCTCGGCGTCAAGGCGCTCGCCGTGCCGACCGACGTCAGCGACGAATCGGCGGTGAACGCCCTGGCGGCTGCCGCGGTCGACCGCTTCGGAGCGGTCCACGTGGTGTGCAACAACGCGGGCGTGACCAGCGATGCCGATCCGTGGTTCGGCCCGGTCTCCGCCTGGAAGTGGGTGCTCGGAGTCAACCTGTGGGGAGTCATCCATGGGATACGGGCCTTCTTGCCGCTGCTCGCCGCGCAGCGCGAGAGCCACATCGTCAACACGGCCAGCGCCGCTGGGCTGATCCCGGCGACTAGTCCCTCCTACGACGCGACCAAGCACGCCGTGGTCGCCATCTCCGAGGACCTCTACCGGGCCATGAAGGTCGCCGGGCTTCCCGTCGGGGTCAGCGTGCTGTGTCCCGGCTGGGTTCGCACCGGCATCTACCAGGCCAAACGCAACTGGCCCGAGAGCCTGGGGGAGGTTCCCCCGACCGCGATGACCGCCGGGATCATTACTCCGTACGTGCAGCGCGCGATCGACGAAGGGATGGCGCCTGCCGCCGTGGCCGACCTCGTCGCGGACGCCATCGCCGGTGACCGGTTCTGGGTGTTCACCGACCCGTATTTCACGCACAGAGCGCTCGACCGGTGGCAGGCCATCGCCGAAGGCCACAATCCCGACACCGAGCTCGACGTGCCCGGGTTCCCGCCCGCCGCGCAGCTCGCCGCGGAGATCCGGCGGCTGCTGGCGGGCCTGCAGGGTTGATCTTCGGCCCGGCCGCCGTCACGGCGGCGGAATGGCCGTTGCGGCCGTGACCGCCGCGTTCCTGGCCAGCACGAACTGCTTGGCCTGGCCGGCGTCACGCGGCACGCCGCCGGCGTGGGACATTTCAATGATGAAGCTCGTGGCGGCCTGAACGCCGTTGAGGAATAGCTCTTGCTGCTGTTCCTGGCTCAAATCGAATTGGGTCGCCGTCAGGCCGGCGTTGTCGACGAAGATCGTGCGCGCGGCGGTGGTCGCTTGCACGTTGTAGCGGTCCCACTCATTCATCATGGTGTCCAGCGCGCGGATGCCCACGCTGAGCGCCGTGCCTGACGCCTGGGTGGGGCCGAAGCCCGTTTGCAGCGAGGACAGCTTGATCCCGATGGTCGGCCAGCGCGCTGGCTGGCCGTCAACGCGGTCGAACGCGTCGATGGGGAAGTTCCTCAGCATCCCGCCGTCGGTCCAGGTGACGGTGCCGGCGTCGTAGTGCTGCCGGATCATGCTGCCGTCCGGCATGGCCACGTTGACGCTGGCCTCCTTGGTCTGGATCGTGACCGGCTCGAAGAAGAACGGGATCGACATGGACGCGCGGACCGCGCCGACCACCTCCTGATCATCAGCCACCAGCCCGTAGTAGGCGTAGTCCCACGGCAACTGCACCAGCTCCCCGCGAGTGATGTCCGATACGTGAACGACCAGCCGGTACCGCCGGTCCGGGGGCAGGCTCATGCCCGGATCATCTGCCTGATCGATCTTCAGGTCCGCGAAGGTCTGCACGCCCAGTTCATCGAGAATCGGCTGCAGCCACTGCGCCAGGTACGTGCCCGGATAAAGGCCCATCCGGCGCGTGAGGATCGCCGCGTCGGCGGCCTTCTGGACTACTCCCCCCTGGTGGTCGAAGAACTCATGGATCTTGCCCTCGGGCATGAACTGCATGAAATTCAGCTGATCGAGGTAGGTGCGCAAGGCAGTCATCGGCTTGCCGGCCTTGGAGATGGAAGCAACCAGGGACGCGGTGATGGCGCCGGCGCTCGTACCCGCGACCCGGTCAATGGAGTACCCGGCCTCGTCCAGGACGAGCACCGCGCCGACCAGCCCGATGCCCTTGACGCCGCCACCTTCAAGCGCCAGGTCGGCGCGCAGTTGCTTGCGCTGGTCCGGATCAGCCGGATCGACATACCCGTCAACCTCGCGCAGATGCTCGGCCGCGGACTCGAATTCTTGCTGGAACGGCTCTGTACGCGCGTATCCCCGGTCGCTGTCCGGATCTATCGATACGTTGGGGGAGCTCGGCGTGGGGGTATTCATCAGTATCTCCCGGGCTAGTGCGACGGTTGAGGCCCTTGCGGCCTGGGGCCATCTTCCCGCGTTTGCGCGGAAACGTCCCGGGCACCCCGGCCTTTGCCGGAACGTCCTCCCGCCAGGATCGTGGACAGTTACCTGGCCTATTCCGCGGGGTAAGTGTCCACGGTAATCACGCGCCCTTCACCCCTGGGACCAGTGTTACCGGGGTCAAGCGGCCGGCCCGCTCCCGGGCTCTCGGACGAGCTCGTAGGTCAGGAAGGCGAGACTGTCACCCACGGTGCGGGCGTGCACGAGGCGCAGGGGCTTCTTGCCGCTGGTCTCGGCGAAGAGGCGCTCGCCAGCACCGAGTACGACCGGGAAGATCATCAGCCGCAGCTCGTCGGCCAGGTCGTCCTCGATCAGCGCGCGGGCGAGCTGGATGCTGGCGTAGACCACGATGTCCCCGTCCAGCTCCCGCTTCAGCTTCGAGACCTCGCGCACCACGTCGCCCTTCAGGACCGTCGAGTTGTTCCATCTGGGCTCTTCGAGGGTCGAGGACACGACGTACTTGGGCAGGCTATTCAATCTGTCCGCCCATTCGCCGGTCCGGGACGGAAACCGCGCGGCGAACCACTCGTCGCTGCGACGCCCTAGCAGCAGGGCCTGGGTGCCCAGCGCCTCGTCGAGCTCGACCCGTCCCCACGCTGCGCGGTCTCCGTCCCCGATCTGGGCGAACCAGCCGCCGAGCGTGAAACCCTCCTCACCGGTCGGGTCCTGAACGACTCCATCGAGCGAGACGTTCTCGAAGATGACGATCTTCCCCATCTCGGTCCTTCCGTTTGCTGGTGTTGTCGGCTCCCGCTGATGTAGACACCGGGACGCCGGGAAACGGACGCCGGATGCGAAGCCGCCCCGCATCCAGACGGGACGCGGTCGCGCGCGCTGGGCGGCGATAACCCGTCAGCGCGCCTAGCTGCCGTGCTGCCGGGTCCGCTGGTTGCGCAGGGAGATCTGGTCGGATTCGGCGATGGTGTCGGCCCCGACTGCTCTGAGCCCTTGGCCAAGGCGCTCCCGAGCCTGCCGCAGCAGATTGAGCGAGTCGGTCGACGAACTCCGCGGGGCGGTACGCTCCGGGTCGGCGCCGTGCTCCTCGACCAGGTGCGCCTGCAGGGCCGCAGCGACTTCATCGGCCGCCTTGAGCGCATGGTAGATGGCCCGGTCCCGGGCAGCGTCGTCAATCATGCAGCCAACGTTAGTATCCAGCGCGGT
The DNA here is from genome assembly GCA_030045295.1 of Streptosporangiaceae bacterium. The sequence continues at coordinate 20,509 of JASIGD010000339.1, read as the reverse complement.
TCGCCGGGCCGCGGGCCGCGTCAGGAGCCGACCATCGATGCGACCAGGGTCCCGCGCCCGACGGGAACGGCGTATTGCCTGCCGAGCATGCCGAACTCGAGCATGGCGTCGGCGACGCGCTGGATGCCCGTCTCGTCCACCGGGCCGACCGGATAACCGGACCGCACCATGGCCGCGGTCACCCGGAGCGGCAGCTGGTCGTACTTCGCCAGCGCGACCTGGACCGCGGCAGGGTCGCTGTTGGCCGTCGCCTGGCCCTCCTCGATCGCCCGCACGAACGCGGCCGCCGTCTGCGGGTACTTCTCCGCCCAGGCCCGGGTGGCCACGTACCCGTCGACCGGCAGGTCCAACATGGCGCCCTGATCCAGGTCAGCCAGCACCTTCTCGCCGTACTGTTCCCCCGCCACGGTGATGTAGGGCTCGGCCAGGAACGCGGCATCCCAGTCGCCGTCCTGCAGTTGCCCGGGCATCGCCGGGAAGCCCTTCTGGTCGGTGACGAAGTCCACCCGCCGGGGCGAGATTCCGTGCTCGGACAGCAGCGCGCTGATCAGCAGCATGCCGATGCTGTTAACCCCGTTGACCCCGATCTTCCGGCCCGCCAGCTGGCCGATGGTCATGATCGGCGAGTCCGCGGTGGTGACCAGCACGCGGGTGCCGGGCTGCAAGGTGGACGCCTCGGCCAGGATGCGGAACCTGGCCCCGGCCGCCTGCGCCGACACGTACGCGACGTAGCTCCCGGCGCTGATGTCGATCTGGCCCTTGAGCTGGTCGGCGAGGATCGCCTGGCTGCTGGGTACCTTCTTGATCGTCACGCGCAGGCCCTGCTGGGCGAAGAACCCCTGGTTCTGCGCGATGTACAGGCCGGCCAGGTCGACCGCCGGTATGGCCGCGACCGTGATGTCCGGCTCTTCGGGCCTGGCCGGTGCCGAGATCGCCGCGGCGTTGCTGCCCGCCGCGGCGCACCCGGCGGCCAGGACCATGATCGCTGCCGCGACGAACGGCACCGGACGAACGCTGCGGGTGTTCAACTGTGCCTCCCCGAGCCTGGATCGCAGCCGCACACGGGAACCTGGGCGGTCCCCGCACATAACCGCCCGGGTGGCTGACTGGCCGACACGTTAGCCATTCGGCCTGGCGACGGACCGCCTACCGGGGAGTACCTTCTTTTTCCGTAATATCTGCCCGCAGGCCGCCCACCTGGCCGTCCGGCGGCGCCGCAGTTCGGTGTTCATCCAGAGCGCAATCACAACCGCCGCGCCAGCCCCAGAGCCGTGTACACAATGGCCACGAGGAGGCCTGAAAGATGAGCGAAAGCCAAGACCGCCGGGAGGCAACGGCGGGACGGGGGCGGCTCGCGCAGGTGATTGCCACTCGCGGCGGCCTGGCGCCGCCCGAAGCCCCGTTCGTGATCGAGCATCGCGAGGCGCTGTACTACATGCTGTGCGAGGCCGCCGAACTCGAGCACGGCATCATGTGCCAGTACTTGTACGCCGCGTTCTCGCTCAAGCAATCCGAGGACGAGGGCCTGACCGCCGGAGAAGTAGCAGCGGTGCAACGCTGGCGCCAGCAGATCTCCCACGTGGCCACGCAGGAGATGCTGCACCTGTCCCTGGTGCAGAACCTGCTGTCCGCCATCGGCGGCGCCCCGCACGTGTCCCGGCCGAACTTCCCGCACCCCGCTACCCAGTACCCGGCCGGCGTGCACCTGGCGCTGCTGCCGTTCGGCGAGGCCGCGCTCCGGCACTTCATGTTCCTCGAGCGCCCGGAGGGCATGGACCTGGACGACGCCGAGGGGATGGCTGCCTTCGGCCGCGCGCAGCCGGCCATGCAGCCCGGCGAAATCGTCCCGCGCAGCCAGGACTTCAAGACGGTCGGGCACCTGTACCGGTCCATCGAAGCCGGGATCGCGCACCTGGCGGACAAGTTCGGGGAGCGCTGGCTGTTCGTGGGCCCGCCGCGCGCCCAGGCTACCCAGCAGTATTTCGGCTGGCCCGAGCTGATCGCGGTGACCGATACCGCGTCAGCGCAACGAGCCATCGACGAGATCCTCGACCAGGGCGAGGGCCCGCGCGGGGATTGGAGGGAGGCCCACTTCGGTCAGTTCGTGCAGATCCTGGACGAGTATCTCCAGCTCCGCGAGGCCAACCCGGCCTTCGACCCGACCCGGCCGGTGGTCACCGTCAACGTCAGGCCGAGCGAGCGCGACACCGGCGTCCCGCTCGTCACCGACCCACTGACCGGGCAGGTCATGGACCTGTTCAACGTCACCTACGAGGTCCTGCTGCTGATGCTGCAGCGCTTCCTGGCCCACACCGAGGAGAACGACGCCCAGCTCAAGGCGCTGGCCGACGCTAGCGTCAACCTCATGTTCCAGGTCATCAAGCCGCTCGGCGACCTGGTCACGCAGCTGCCGGCCGGCCCGGACTACCCGGGCCGCACGGCGGGCCCCAGCTTCGAGCTGTTCTACGAGTCCGACACCGTGCTGCCGCACCAGGAAGCCGCCTGGATCCTGCTCACCGAGCGCATCCGCCAGGCCGCCGAGTTCTGCGCGCCGGGAGTCCCGTGCGCGCCGGCCTTGGCCGACCAGCTGGCGGCGATCCGGTCCAGCCTGGACGACATCGCCCGGGCGCTCGAGGCCCACATGCCGGCCAGGGACGTCCGCCCCGTCCCCGGAACCCCGGCTCCGGCTGATCTCCTACCGTCCCTGCTGGCCCGCGCCGCGGATTTTTACCGAACGGACGGTGGTTTCACCGGCCACGCCGACGAATTCCTGTCCCACCTGGGCGACGCCGTCCGCTCGGCCTACCAGGCCGTGCAGGCCAACCAGGGCGACGCCCGCACGGTGGCACGCCTGGTCGACAGCGTGCTGCGCCCGCTGAGCGAGGCGCTGCGTGACGTGTCATCCGCCCACGGCATCCCGCCGGCCCCCCCTGTCCAGGGACCCTCCCCGGTCTCCTCCGACGCCGCGCCCGCCGAGGCCGCGGCCTCCCTGTGGGACGCCGCCCTGCAGGTCACCAGGCTGCGGGCGGGCGTCGGCCGCGACGGGCCGCCCGGGCTGCTCGAGGCCGCTGCGGCGCTGCAGGACCTGGCCTGCGGCCAGGTGCCGACGGCGGAGCGGGACCGGCGGATCGCCGCCCTGGAAGACCTGCAGGGCGCCTTGCCGCCGTTGATCAGGACCGCGAAGAACGGCCCCTACCTGGTCACGAACGTCTCGGCGCTGCGTACGCCGCTCGGCGAACGCCGTAGCGTGCCGCCCCAGCTTGCCTTGTGCCGGTGCGGCGGCTCGTCGATGAAGCCGTTCTGCGACGGGACGCACGCGAGCAACGGCTTCACCGACGGCAAGGACCCGAACCGGGTGCCGGACCAGCGGGACACCTACCCCGGGCAGCAACTGACGATCTTCGACAACCGCGGCATCTGCCAGCACTCCGGCCTGTGCACCGACCGGCTGTCGACCGCGTTCCGCACGGACAAGGAGCCCTTCGTCGCGCCCAGCGGCGCCCGCATGGACGAGCTCGTCCGGGCGGTCCGCGACTGCCCGTCCGGGGCGTTGAGCCTGGCCTTCGACGGCAAGGAAGCCCGGGACCTGGTCGACTGGCACGGCCAGCGCGAACGCGCGATCCAGGTCACCCAGGACGGTCCCTACCGGGTGACCGGCGGGATCCCGCTCGTCAACGCCCGGGGCGTCCGGGAATCGCGCGCCGCGGGGTCGTCCCGCGAGCACTACGCGCTGTGCCGCTGCGGTCACTCGCAGAACAAGCCGTTCTGCAGCGGCATGCACTGGTACGTGGAGTTCCGCGACCCGGTTCGCGCGCCCGGCGCCGAACCGAGCCTGTTCGAGTGGGCCGGCGGCCTGCCCGCGCTCACCCGGATGACCCGCCTGCTGTACGAGAAGCACGTACCCGGCGACGACCTGCTCGCGCCGCTATTCGCGACGATGCCGCCGGAGCACCCGGGGCGCGAGGCCGCCATTATCGCCGAGGCCTTCGGCGGGCCCGCGGCCAGCCAGGAAGACCGCGCCGCCGCGGCCATGCGCCAGGGTCTCAGCGAGGAGCAGCGAGCGCGCTGGGTCACGCTGGCCGGTCACGCCGCCGAGGAGGCCCGGCTGCCCGCCGATCCCGGGTTCCGCGCGGCCCTCGCGTCTTACCTGGAGTGGAGTTCGCGAGCCGGCGGCGCGGACGCGGCGGCCCCGCCCCGGTGGGACTGGGGCCCGGACGGCCCGCCCGCCGAAGCGCCCGAGCAGGCCAGCGCCGCCGACCAGCCGGAGATCGCCCTGCCCGGGCCCGGCGAGAGCGTGAGCTTCGAGGCGCACATCAAACCGCTGTTCCGCGAGCACGACCGGAAATCCATGGCGTTCGCCTTCGACCTGTGGTCCCGGGACGACGTCCGGGATCACGCCGCCGGGATCCTCGACCGGCTCCGCGACGGCACGATGCCCTGCGACGGCGCCTGGCCGGCCGAGAAGATCGAGGTGTTCCAGCGCTGGACCGGATCCGGCTTCCCGCCCTGACCGGAAGGTGCCGATCCCGCGGGCGCCGGCTCCTTATCCCGCTGGCCAGCGGCGCAGCAGCGCAGCCACTGGCTCGCCAGCCAGCGGACCGGTACGGTCGGGCATTTGCGCGACGATCGCGTCCTGATGCAGGGCCGCCCACACCAGGCCGTCCTCCGTCGGCACCCGGACGCCTGGGCCCGAGTCGTCGGTCCGGAGCTCGGTCGGACGGTTTCCGATCCGGTAACCGGATTCCGCGGCGGCGTCCTGCGCCGCGTCGGCCGCGATCAGCAGGACGGCGACCTGCTGCTCGGTCAGCTGCTCCGCGACGGCCTTGAGGCCGCGGACCGCGCCGGGATCCGGTTCCTCCGCGCGCGAGGCAACCAGGTCCCCGACCGCGGCGAGGGCCGCGGCGGTGATCTCATCGAGGGCGGCGCCGATCGCCGCGCCGAGGTGGTCGTCGAGGCCATCCGGGCCGCGGGCGCCGGCGATCGTGGTGATCGGCCCGGTCGACTCCGCCAGGTGGCCCGCGATCGCGTCGAGAATGTGCTGATCACCTGCGCCGAGGACGACGTGCGCCGCCACGCTGTCGGCGGCCTGGGACACCCGCGCCGCAATGAACTCTGCGTTCCGCTCGCCGCCGCTTTCCGGCTCCCTGTCGGTCAGGTGCCGGGGGCCATGGTGCTGCGCTGGCGGCCGGCCCGGATGCGGATCAGGCTGCGCGCCCGGACGGAGGCCGACGCTGAACCGCCTGTCGGGTCGCTGATCGCCGGCGTGGGTGACGATATCGGTGCCGTCACGGTCGGCCAGCACGACCACGTAGGGCGGGCGCCGCGCCGTGGCCGCCGCCACCTCCTGCAGGCGCGGCAGCGGGCCGACGCGCACCGAGCTGACGGCAGCGCCGGGCGCCAGCCACCTCGCCAGCAAGACCTCACCGTGCGCCGCGACCACGACCCGGGTACCGCCCGCGAAGGCATTCCCCGCGCCGCTGCCCAGCGCCTGAGCGGTGGCTTGATCGGCGCCGAGCTGGCCGGCCTCGCGGGCGGCATCAGCCCAGGCCACGTCCCACGCGTACGGTCGCTCAGCCGGCGAATCCGGCACGGCCACCGTGGCCGTCACCACCAGGTCCGATGCGCCCGGGCCCGGGCGGAAGGCGCGCAGCCCGGGACCGAGCTGCAGTCGGCCGAGCCTGAGGAGCGGATGCGTAATCATCGGTCTATCCGGCATCCTTTCATCACAGCCGGCCAGCGGTGGGCGCGGCAAGGTGCGTACGAGCGCAGGCGGCCGGAGCCGTCTGCCGAGCCAGCCCGGTCCAGGGTACAGGTCTGCCGGCAGGTGGTTCACGGCCGCGGCGGCGGCGCGACGCCGGCCAGGACCGTGGTCACGACCCTGCGCACGTCTCCGGCCTCCGGCGGGGTGCCTTCTCGCCCGGCGAACAGCAAGTGCCCGGCGCCGATCAGCGTGGGCGCGAGCGTGCCGGCGTCGGCGTCCGCCGCGATACGGCCCAGCTCCCGTTCGGCGGCGAGGTAGGAGGCGATCATGGCGGTGGCCTCGGTCGCGAGCGGGACGCCCGTCGGCCTGGTCTGTCGCAGCCGGGCGCGCAGGTCATCCCGGAAGATGAGCAGGCCGACGATGTTCAGCGCGACCGACTGGAACAAGGCCATCAGCGCGTCGGTCAGGTTGTCGGCGACGGTGCCGGTGCCGGCGGATTCGCGCAGGGCGGCGGCCTGCTGGCCGACCCGGCTAATGCGGTCTTCGACGAGCTCGGCGAGGAAGGCGTCGAAGTCGGCGAAGTGCCGGTGCAGGACGCCCTTGGCGACCCCCGCCTCGGTGGTGACCGCGCGGCCGGTCAGCGCCTTCGGCCCGTCCCGGAGCAGGATGCGCTCGGCAGCGTCGAACAACTGGCCGCGCGCGTCGCGGATGGCCACCCCGGTAGGCACAGCCCGTCCTCCCTTCGCTGCGCGCGAAACCTGTCGATAAGTGGGCATGCGCCCACTTAAAGTGGGCGCATGCCCACTCTACCGCCTGAGCCACCACCCGCTCCCGCTCCCGCTTCCGGATCGCGTGAGCCTCATCAGTACCGGCAGGTAGCGGAGTCGTTCGGTTCGGACGCCGAACGCTACGACCGGACCCGGCCCCGCTACCCCGACGCCCTGGTCAAGCGGGTCGTCGCCGCCAGCCCGGGACCCGACATCCTCGATGTCGGCTGCGGGACCGGCATCGCCGCCCGTCAATTCCAGGCCGCCGGCGGCCGGGTGCTGGGGATCGATCCCGACGCACGAATGGCCGACGTCGCGCGGCAGCTGGGGGTCGAGGTTGAGCTGGCCAAGATCGAGGACTGGGACCCGGCTGGCCGGGCCTTCGACGCGGTCATCGCCGGGCAGGCCTGGCACTGGGTGGACCCGGTGGCTGGCGCGGCCAAGGCGGCGCAGGCGCTGCGACCGGGCGGGCGGCTGACGGTGTTCTGGAACGCGTTCCAGCTCCCGCCCGACCTGGCTGACAGCGTGTCGGCCGCCTACCGCCGGGCGCTGCCCGACTCACCGGCCTTTCAGCGCGGGATGCCCGGCCCGGATGCGTACCTGGTGATGTGCGACAAGGCGGCCGACGGGATGCGGCATACGGGCGCGTTCGGCGACCCGGAGCAGTGGCGATTCGACTGGGACCGGCCCTACACCCGCGAGGAGTGGCTGAATCAGGTGCCGACCTTCGGCGGCCACAGCCAGTTCCCGCCGGCCAAGCAGGAGGAATTGCTGGCCGGCATCGGCGTCGCCGTCGACGCGGTGGGAGGCCGCTTCACGATGCACTACGCCACGCTGGCGGTCAGCGCGGTACGAGCCGGCGCCGTCTGACCGGCGACGACGCCTGCGTTAGGGTGCAAGTACCCACCCACGTCAACGCCTGGACCGGGACAAGCAGCTCGCGTGGTCAGGCGGTTCGCCGGAATGTCGCCGCGGCCGCCGGCGATCCTTCGCTGACGGAGCGGACCCTGGCCGCTGAGAGCAGGAGAACATGACAGTCGGCGCAGTCACGGCGGACGGTCGCGCCCGCGTCCTGGCGGACGGGCATCAGATGCCCATGCTGGGCCTCGGCGTCTGGCAGGTGCCCAACGGGACGGACTGCGTGAACGCCGTCCGCTGGGCGCTCGACCTCGGATACCGCCACATTGACACGGCCCAGGCCTACGGTAACGAGGAAAGCGTCGGACGAGCGCTGCGCGACAGCGGCGTACCGCGCGACGCCGTGTTCATCACCACCAAGTTCTATCCCGGGCGCAACGATCCCGTCGCCGAAGCCCGGCAGAGCCTCCGGCGGCTCGGCGTCGACCAGGTGGACCTGTATCTGGTCCACTGGCCGCAACGCGGCCCCCTCTGGGCCTGGCCAGGAATGGAGCGGGCGAGCGAGCTCGGCCTGGCCCGCTCGATCGGCGTCTCCAACTTCAGCGCCGCGGAACTGGACCAGGTGATGGCGGCCGGGGCGATCCCGCCGGCCGTCAACCAGCTGGAACTCAATCCCCGGCACTACCGGCGCGCGTTGCTCGAAGCGTGTCAGCGGCGGGGTGTGGCCGCCGAGGCCTACAGCCCCCTGGGCACCGGCCGCGACCTGTCCAACCGGACCGTGAACCAGGTCGCGCAGCGCGTGGGGAGGACGCCTGCGCAGGTGCTGTTGCGCTGGTGCCTGCAGCACGAACTGCCGGTCATTCCGAAGTCGGTTCACCGCGAGCGGATCGCGCAGAACGCCCGGATCTTCGACTTCGCCCTGTCCGGCGAGGACATGGCCCAACTCGACGCGCTCGACCAGACCGGCGGCACCGCCCTCGCGCTGGAAGATAACTGGTGGTAAGCACCAGCCGTCTGTCAGCCGCCAGGTAGCGAGCCTTTTTTCCGCAGCAGGCAGGGCGCCGTTTCGTGCCGGGAACGCGACGGCAGAATGGACTGCGTGCCTGACAAAAGCAGCCGGGACACGATCGTGATCATTGGCGGCGGCCTCGCCGGGGGCAACGCCGCCGCCACCTTGCGGGACGAGGGTTTCCGCGGACGGGTCGTGGTCGTCAGCCACGAACCTGGCGTCCCGTTCGGCCGTCCTCCGCTGTCCAAGACGTACCTGCGCTCGGAGGAGGATCTCGGCGGGTGGTACGTCAGGCCGGCCGGCTGGTACGCCGAACACGATGTGGATCTGCTCAGCGGGAACCGGGTGACCGCCGTCGATACCGCCGCGCACACGGTCGCGCTGAGCTCGGGCCGAGAACTCAAATATCAGAAACTCTTGATCGCCACCGGCGGACAGAACCGCCGCCTCGGGATCACCGGGGCCGAACTACCCGGGATCTTCTACCTGCGCACCGTGGCCGAATGCGACGCGATCAAGCACCAGGCGGTGGCGGATCGCCACGCGGTGGTCGTGGGCATGGGGTTCATCGGCTGTGAGGTAGCGGCTTCGCTGACCCAGCTCGGGGTTCGGGTGACCGCGATCTTCCCGGGGAAGGCCCCGCTCGAAAGCGTCCTGGGCGAACAGGTCGGCGCGCTGATGGGCGACATCCACCGCGCGAAAGGGGTCGAGCTGCTGGCCGGAGATCAGGTGGTCGCGTTCGAGGGGACCGAACGGCTGGAGGCGGCCGTGACCGCCGCCGGCCAGCGCGTCGCATGCGATTTCGTCGTCGCCGGCATCGGGATAGCTCCCGACCTCGCGGTGGCCTCCGGGTCGCCGATCGCTCAGGCGAACGGCATTTTGACCGATGAGCTCTGCCGGACCAGCGTGGCCGATGTCTACGCGGCCGGCGACGTGGCGAACCACCTCCACCCGCTTTTCGGGCGGGTCCGGGTCGAGCACTACAACAACGCCGAGAAGCAGGGCCAGGCGGCAGCCAGGTCGATGCTCGGGTCGACCGCCCCGTACGACTACATCCATAGCTTCTGGTCCGATCAGTACGAGCACAAAATCGAATACGTCGGCCATGTCACACACTGGGACGACTTCGTCGTGCGCGGCAGCCTGGCCGAGGGCAAGCTGGTCGGCTTCTACGTGGTGGGCGGGGTGGTCAGCGCGGCCGTCGGCCTGGACCGCGGCGGTGACCCCGAACTGGACCGCGACTCCGAGATGGCGGCCAGCGCCCGCCTGGTAGCCTCCCGCGCCCGGCCGGACCCCGGGGCGCTCACCGACGAGCAGACCGATCTGTGGTCGCTGGTCAACGGCGCGTAAGCGTGCCGGTCAGCCATACCAAGGCAGTGCGCGTTTCCGCGGAAACGCCTGCATAATGCCGCAAACGCCGGACTTGTTGCGATTACCGAACTTTCCTGCCTCGGGACCAAGCCTCGTCCCTTCAAGCTCCCATTGAGGACGTTTGACCGCAATCAACTGATACGTGAATGGGGAATGCAGGGCAGCGCAGATACAGAGCCGGTCCTGGCCGCCGGTAGCCGACAACCCGGAGTGGCCAATTGGTGTTACGCAAAACCGCAGGTTCTGCTGCACGTGCATTTTCTTGACAGCCTTGGCCGCCAGGTAGCAGTATTACGGAAGGCCGCAGGACTGAGCCACTGACAGGAGAGTCCTGCGTTTGCCGGGGAGTGACTCCCGGCAGCGCCGCAGGACCCCGCTCACCCCCCCAGCGGGGTCCTGCGGTCGGGACCTGCGTCATAACGCGCCTCGAGCCGCTCCAGGCCGCTGCGCGCCCACCTGCCCGACGGTGAACGCGTCACCGGCGTGCTCGCGATGAGCGGGCCCGGTCAGCCGGTACCGCCGGCTGGTGTTCCGGGCCCGGCCAGGGCGTTTTTCGGACCGGCTATCGTTTTCGGCGTCCTTGCCTTCTGGCCACGCCGAGTGCCCAATATGCCGTGCGCCCGGTGCGCCCGGCGACCACGCCGACCACTTTAGGAATCTATTTGAGGTGGTAAAGCTCGACCCGATCCACCGGTCGCGAATCGGCGGCTTAGCCACGTTTCCGGCGCCGAATAACCGGCCGAGGATGCCGCCCACCTTCGGCGCACTCGCCCGCAGCCGCGGTTCCGGGGCACCCGGTCAGGCGTTGGAGAACAGCGGGATATTCGCGCCGCTGGCCGGAGCCAGGCGTCTGTCGAGGAGCGCGACGATCAGCTCCGCGACGTCCGCGGGGGTCAGGCCGGGCCGCAGCGCGGGATTAGCCCGCCGCAGCATCTCGGTGTCGACCGCACCCGGGCTCACGCAGATGGCGCTGATCCCGTGCTCCTTGCCCTCCACGGCGATCGCCTCGGTGAGGCCGATGACCCCGAACTTGGAGACGTTATACGCGGCCAGGCCAGGGAACTTCTCGGTGGCGTACACGCCGGAAAGCGAGCCGAAGGTGACAATCCGCCCTTCACCGCCGCGCCGCATGGCGGTGAAGGCCGCGCGACAGCACAAGAACGTGCCGGTCAGGTTGATGCCGAGCGTCTCGTCCCACATCGCGCGCGTCGTGTCGGCAAACGGCGCGGGCGTCAGAACCCCGGCCGCGCAGACCAGCGCGCTGACCCGGCCCAGCCTCGCAGCCTCCTCGAAAATAAGTTCGACTTGAGCGTCCTTGCTCACGTCCGTCGGCACCGGCGTAGCCGAGCCACCCGCTTGCCGGATGCGGTCGGCGACCCGGTCCAGTGCGTCGCCGTCGCGCGCGGCCAGCACGACCCGGGCTCCCGCCGCCGCTATCGCTTCCGCCGTGGCCGCCCCGATCCCGCGGCTCGCGCCGGTAACGACCGCCACCCGCCCCTCCAGCCAGTGCACCGCGTCACCCACCGCCGGCCCTGGCCCTACCGCCCGCGGCCCCGGCGCCAGTCTCAAGCACTCGCTGATAAAGCTCCTCGTGAGCGTCCAGGCTCCGCCCCAGGTCGAGACGGTCCACGGCGTGCTCACGACAGGCCGAACGTGAGATCCCGGCCGCCCGCCCGACGGCCTCGACGGCAGCCCGGATGTCATCGGGCGGGACCAGGAAACCGGTCACGCCGTCCGCCACCACCTCGCCCAGGGCGCCGCGCCGGAACGCGACCACCGGGGTCCCGCACGCCTGCGCCTCGGCGGCGGCCATCCCGAAGGGCTCGTCCCACCTCGCCGGGTACAGAACGACCGCGGCTCGAGCCATGGCCTCCCACAGCGCGGTCCGGGGTATGGCCCGGTGCACCGCCACGCCGGGCCGGGCTCGCCGCGGATCGATCTGTTCCCGGCTGTACTCGGCATCGTAGGCCTCGCCGTAGACGTCGATCGGCATCCGGGCCGCCAGGGCGATGTCGATGGCCTCGGCGGCGCCCTTCTCGGGGCTCAGTCGTCCCGCGAACACGGCGCCCGATCCGGGCGCCGGCGACCAGCCGATGACGCTCACCGGCACGTACGGCGGCAGGATCGCGTCCACGCGGACGATCTGGCGCCAGGTACCGGCCTGGAAGGCCGAGACGCACGCCACCGTCGGCGGTTTGCCGCACCGGCCCGCGTACCGCACCGCCGCGGCGACCGCCTCACCCGGCGGCAGGTGCAGCGTGTGCACCACCGGCGCCTGCAGCGTCGTCGCCAGCCGCACGGCAGGCGCGTCGAAGGCGTGATTGTGGACCACGTCGTACCGGGTCTCCCGCATGATCCGGTAGGCGCCGGCGAAAGCGGACCCGACCGCCGCTGGCTCGGCGCCCGCGCGCGCGGCCGGACCCGCGGATCCGAACGCCCGGTAGAGCGCGCCAGCCAAGGAATCCGGGTCGACTCCGGTGTCGATCACCTTGACCCCCGGGATCGCCGAGCCCGAGGCGGCGTAGACGTGAACCTCGTGCCCCCGGCCGGCCAGCCCGCGGGCCAGGTCGGACACGAAGGCCTGCGAGCCGCCCTGCTGCGGCTCGCGGATGGTCGTCACGAGCGGCGCCATGATGGCGATCTTCATCGGGCCAGCACCTTGAAGGCCAGGTCGCGCGGCGGGTTGATCCCGAGCACCTCGAACGGAACCCGCCGCAGGCCAAGCCGACGGACCTCGGGCGCCGCGCGAGGGTAGAAGATCTCGGCCAGTTCGACGGCGTCATCGCGGCTCGAGAACTCCACGAACATCGGCCCGGGGAAGCAGGCGTACCTGTAGTCGCGGGCGGCGAGCCACTTCACGTTGTTCGGCCAGATGATGGCGACACAGCCGCCCGGCTTGCACACCCGCTCCATCTCGGCCAGGCCAGCCTCGCCGCCGTGTCCCGAGGCCGGCGTGAAGGCCGAACAGGCCACGACCAGGTCCGCGAAGTCGTCGGGCAGGGGCAGGTCGTCGAAGAACCCGTGCACCACCCGGACCCGGTCGCCGGCGTCGATTTCCGCGAGCTTCCGCCTCAGCACCCGGCGCAAGCCCGGCGCGGGCTCGATCGCGACGACCTCCCGGCCCCGGCCGACGAGCTCGAGCGTCAGCCGTCCCGCGCCCGCGCCGACGTCGGCGATCCGGTCCGCGGCCGCTGGCAGCCAGCCCAGGATGTCGGGATGGAGCCGCTCGGCGCTGGCCAGCCGGTCATAGAGCTCCGGCTCGAGCCGGTACAGCAGTTCCCAGGCCAGGACCACGTTGGCTCGCGGATCACCGTCGCCGCCCGGGACAAACCGGCGGGCCTCCTCGGGGGTGAATACGCGAAGGTCCGCGGCCGTGTAGCGCTGTCGCAGCTCCCGGCCCGCCCTCGCCGGAGCCCCAGACACCGGAGCCCCCGACACCGGAGCCCCCGGCACCCGAGCGTCAGGCCTGGGCAACGACTTCAGCCCAGTTCTTGTCGGTCTCCCAGACCCGAACCGACCACAGCAGCCCCTCGGGAAGCTCCGGCCGGATCCGCTCGCAGAAGGTCAGAGCCAGGTTCTCAGCCGTCGGGATGCGCCCCTTGAGCCACGGAACGTCGGTGTTCAGGTTGCGGTGATCCACATCCCGGATGACCTGCCTGCTCATGACCTCGGATAGCAGTTTCAGGTCCATGACGTAGCCGCTGGCCTGGTCGATCTCGCCGGCCACGACCACCTCCAGGACGTAGTTGTGTCCGTGCAGGTTCGCGCACTTCCCGAACAGTCGGCGGTTTTCCTCCTCGGAGAGGTCCGGGTCGCTCAGCTGGTGCGCGGCATTGAACGATTCGCGCCGACCCACCAGCACGGTCATCGGGCTGCACCTGGAGCAGTTGCCACGTTCTCATCATGGCCGGCCGCAGGCTCAACTGCCGCACGGGGCCGGCCGTCGCCCGGCCAGCGGCACGCGAGCGGCAGCTCCGGCAACTATCCGCAAAGCGCCCCCGTTCCCGCGGCTCATGCTGGCATAATTCTCGGCGGTCACGGCCGACCGCACGCAGCTGTGGCAGCCACATCCGTGAGGGGGGTCAACACTTGGACGGTGCACAGGACATGATCCGCAGGAGAACAGCCCGCCTATCGGCCGGGATCGTGCTAGGGGTGGTCGTGGCCATGATCCCCTTGGTCGCGCTGTCCGGTTCAGCCTCAGCCTCTGGTCCAGGCCCGAATACGCCAGAACCCGTGCAGGCGGGGATCAACGTGGGGACGCTTTCCGGCGCATCCGTCTTCGGGACCACCCCGGCCGATACCCCGGAGACCGTGTCCTTCATCCTGCGGGAGCAGAACCTCTCGCAGCTGCAGAGCCAGGTGCAGTCGGGCGTCACGAACTACCTGTCGGTCAGCCAGTTCGCCAGCACCTACGGCCAGACCCAGGCCAACATCTCCGCGCTGACCAGCTACCTGGCGAGCTTCGGCATCCAGTCAGATGTCTACGCCGATAACGTCGACGTGTCGACCACGGGCACGGCGGGCGAGTACGACCAGGCGCTGTCGGTGACGCAGAACCAGTACGACGTGCCCGCGCAGCCGGGACAGGGCGGCCTTAACGGGATCCCGGCGCAGAACAACGTGCACGGCAACGTCCAGGCCCCGCTGCTGCCGTACCGGCTCGCTAATTTCGTGCTCGCCATTTTCGGCCTGACGAACTACGGCCCGTACGACAGCCCGGCGATTCACGTGAATACCACCGTGCTCAAGCCGCAGACGGGCAGCTCGAACTCCTGCCTGGCGCTGACCGGCTCGGCCTACGACTGCAACCTGCCGCAGAATTTCGCCGCCAACTACGGGCTCGACGGCCTGTACCAGCGGGGCGCCGATGGCTCCGGCCAGACCGCGGCGATCGTCACCTTGGCCGCGCTTGACCAGGGTCCGCCAGGGTACCAGTGGGCGCCGCAGTACTTCTGGGCCAAGGTCGCGCACATACACCAGACGGGCACCCTGACGGTGCGGAATATCGACGGCGGGCCGGGTGCGCCGAGTGACGCCTCGGGCTCGGGTGAGACCGACCTTGACGTCGAGCAGGCCGGCGGTGTCGCTCCCGGCGCGAACGTGATCGTCTACCAGGCGCCCAACACCGACTACGGGTTCGCCGACGCGTTCTTCACCGCAGCCAGCGAGAATACCGCCGACACCGTCTCGACAAGCTGGGGAGACTCCGAAAGCTACATAGCAGCGACGATCTTGGCCGGGCAGGAAGCGCCTGCCTTCATCCAGGCGTTCGACGAGGCTTTCCTCGAGATGGCCATCCAAGGACAATCTGGCTTCGACGCCGCCGGCGACGCCGGGGCTTACGACGCCAGCTCCGACCTCGGCACCACCAACCTGTCGGTCGATACGCCGGCGGACAGTCCGTACATGACCGCCGGGGGCGGAACTACGCTGCCCTGGACCGGCACGGTGACCGGCCCGGACGGCAGCGCCACGGTGACGGTGCCCGCGCAGCGTGCCTGGGGCTGGGACTACCTGTGGCCGGCCATCGCGAAGGTCACGGGCGTTTCTGAAGCGACCGCCGCGGAAGCGAATATCGGCGGTGGCGGCGGCGGCTTCAGTACGGTCGAGCCCATCCCGTCCTACCAGGACGGCGTGTCGGGCACGAACAGCTTCCACGCCGTGCAGTACCTGACGCCGATCGACTACCAGACGATCGTGGACGGGCTGGTCCTGCCGACCGCCTGGAACTTCGATTCCGCCCCCGGCGTGACGTCTGGCACCGGTAGCGGCCGCAACGTTCCCGACGTCTCCGTCGACGCGGACCCGTACACCGGATACCTGCTGTACGAGCCCTCGTTCGCCGGCGTGGACGAGCCGGTGCTGCAGGGCGGCTGGGGCGGCACGAGCTTCGTGGGCCCGCAGCTGAACGGCTCCACCGCGGTCATCGACTCGTACCTGGGTCACCGGGTCGGGTTGTGGAATCCGGTCATCTACGCCGCCGCCTCCGGGCCCAACTCCCCGTTCACCCCGCTTCAGCAAAGCGGGACCGGCAACGACAACCTCTACTTCACCGGTAACCCCGGCACGGTCTATAACCAGGCAGTCGGCCTCGGCCTCCCGAACCTGACCGAGCTGGCGGGCGACTTCACCGGGTAGGCTGCCCGCCCGCAGCTTGCCCAGCCCAGCCCGGGCCACGCCGCCGCGGCGTGGCCCGGGCTGGGTCCGTTAGTGGGCGAGCAGCCTGATCAGATGGGCGGCGTTGGGCGAGCCCAGGCCCGAGGCCGGGTCCCAGCCGGGGCCGGCCGAGTAGCCGGTGACGCCGGAGACGTCCCAGCTGTTGTTCCCGACCGTCACGTCGTGGAAGGCGTAGGGGTACAGCGGGCTGGCCGCGATCGCGTACAGCCTCGGGTTCAGCAAGCCGAGCCGGTGCCCGGCGGCCTGGTCGGCCAGCGCGGTGATCGCGGCCCACTGCGGCGTGCCGGAGCTGGTGCCGCCGAAGGTGAAGATGGCCGGCGTGCCGCCGTTGCACGCGCTGCAGACGCCCAGCACCCCCCCGTACACGTCTCCGTCATAGGTGACGTCGGGTAGGCCGCGGTAGGCGCTGCCGGTGTTCACCAGGTACTGGTAGTACGGCCGCGGGTAGATCGTGCTGAAGCCGCCGCCGCCGGCCCCGAAGTCGGGATTGAGGCCGGAGTTGTTCCACACGCTCTCGGAGTAATAGGTACCTGTGATGAAGTTCGCGTTGAGGTGCGTGCCGCCCACCGCGGTGACCAGCGGGTCGGAGGCAGGCGTGGACGCGCTCAGGAAGTACCCGGAGCCGTTGCAGTTCGGCAGCGCGGCTCCGTCGTCGCCGGCGCCGGCCAGGACGGTCATGCGTTCTCGGTAGGCGACCACGAAAGCCTGATGCTGCGCCCTGAACACGTTGGGCGCCATGCAGGTCTCGCCCTCGCCGAAGCTCTGGGACAGCACGTCGCCGAGATTTTGCTGCACGACGTACTGTTGCGCGGCCAGGATGTCGGGGTCCTGATCGCTCGTGGCGATCACCAGGTCGATTGTGGCGCCGGGGGCGATGGCGTGGGACCACTGGGTGTCGAGCGCGATCTCCCCAGCCCAGCCGACCTCGTCCGCGTTGTTGGGGTCGAACGTGGGGCAGCCGAAGGGGCAGATGATATTGAGATTGGCGGCCGGGAGCCCGAACGTCGCGTCGAACAGCGCCAGGTCGCTGGCGATGTACGGGTTCCCGAAGGCGTCGATGATGACGATTGTCTGGCCGGCCCCGGTCAGGTGACGGGGTATGTTGTAGGCCCTGCGGATCTGCTTGGGTGCGTAGCAGGGAACCGGATTGCTGGCCGACTCCGGCGCCTGGCACGCGAACAGGCCTGAGCCGTTCGGTCCCGAGGTCTTGACGTAGAGCGGCGCGCCGCCCATGCTCAGCGCGGGCACCATTCGCGCGGTGAGCTGGGCTGCTGGCGCAGCAGCGACCGATCCCGCCGAGACGCCGGCCAGCGGGATCGCCGCCAGCGACGCCAGCGCGGCCAGGCCGAAGAAGGCTGTCAAGTAACGAAATGATTTTCTTGACCCCACGCACGCTCCCCCTTCCTGGGATTCAGCCCGGGTTCGGCCGAAGTTACGGCCCAAGTAGCGCCCGTCTTCGGCAAAGTGGCCAAGCTGGGACAAAGGGCATTATTAGGCGATTATATAAATAGCTTTAGATTTTTGGTAGATTGCGTCTGCTTTTGCGACAGAATGGCAGTTCTGGGGACACTCCGCTACGCCGTATCCGCGGCCACTGCTTGTACGCTGTGCATGGTCCGAAACCCCGCGGTGCCCGCAGAAGACGATGGAGGTGGCCTGCCCGTGGCTCCCGCCGACGACTGGGTGGCGCGCACGGCCGGCCAGGTGCGCGCCGAGGGCGAGCGTAGGCATCCCGGTGAGGTTCCGACCTGCGCGTCGGGGATCAGCCCGTCCGGGCCGGTGCACCTGGGGAATCTGCGCGAGCTCATGGTCCCGCACCTGGTCGCGGACGAGGTCCGGCGTGCTGGTGCGCCCTGCCGGCACATCCTGTCCTGGGACGACTACGACCGGCTGCGCCGCGTGCCGGCCGGGTATCCGACGGAGTTCGCCGAGCACATCGGCCGCCCGCTAACGTCGGTGCCCGACCCGTGCGGCGAGCACGAGAACTGGGCCGAGCACTTCAAGCAGCCGCTGGCCGAGGCGCTGGACCGCCTCGGCATCCAGGTCACCGAGATCAGCCAGACCGAGATGTACACCTCCGGTGCCTACACCGGGCAGATCGTGACGGCGATGCGGCGCCGAGCCGACATCGGCGCGATCTTGGCCAGGTACCAGACCAGGCGTCGCGCCGAGCCGGACGACGACGAGCCGGGGGCCGGGGAATATTACCCGTTCCGGCCCTACTGCAAGTCATGCGGGCGAGACGACACCGCGGTGACCGCCTTCGACGACGAGACGACCGAGATCACCTACACCTGCGCCTGCGGCGCGGTGGAGGGACCGATCCCGATCTCGCAGGTGGCCGGGAAACTGGTCTGGAAGGTCGACTGGCCGATGCGGTGGGCCTACGAGCACGTGACGTTCGAGCCGGCCGGCGCGGACCACTCCTCGCCCGGGTCCAGCTTCACCGTCGGCGAGGCCCTGGTGTCGGAGATCTTCGGCGGCGAGATGCCGCTGCACTTCGGGTACGCCTTCGTGGGCACGACCGGGTCGGCGAGGATGAGCGGATCTCGCGGCGGCGCGCCGACGCCGTCTGACGCGCTGGAAATATTCGAGGCTCCGCTGCTGCGCTGGCTGTACGCGCGGCGGCGTCCCGAGCAGTCCATCACCCTGGCCTTCAACGCCGAGGTCGGCCGGGTCTACGACGAGTGGGACGCGTTGAGCCTCCAGGTCGCCGAAGGCCAGGCCGACCCGGCCAGGCAAGCGGTCTTCGCCCGCGCGTCGGGCACGTCGGACGGACCGCTGCCGGTCACGCCGCGCCCGCTGCCCTTCCGCACCCTGGCCTCGATCGTCGATATCACGGCCGGCGATCAGGCGCAGATCCTGCGGATCGTCCGGGACGTGACCGCGGATAACCCGGTCACCAGCCTGGATGAGGTCCGGCCGCGGCTCGACTGCGCGCAGGCCTGGGTCAACGGATACGTCGCGCCCGCCGACCGTACCCAGGTCCGGACCGAGCCCGACGACGCTGGGCTGGCCGCCCTGACCGGTCCCGAACGCGACGCCATCGGCCTGCTGCTCGGGCGGATGGCCGACGACTGGTCCCTCGAGGGCCTGACCACCCTGCTGTACGGCATCCCGAAACTCCAGCAAGGCCTGCCCATCAGCACGCCGCCGACCCCCGAGCTGAAGGCCCGCCAGCGAGAGTGGTTCGTGCTGCTGTACGAGCTACTGACCGGAAAGGACACCGGCCCGCGGCTGCCCACGCTGCTGCTCGCCCTCGGCCAGGACCGGGTACGCTCCCTCCTCGCGCCCGCGCTGGCCTGATCTCGCAATCATCTGCCGCCCTAGGGTTCTCAGAGCGGCTCCCGCGCGCGACGCTCGTAGTAATGGACCGGAATCGTTACGCCGACCTGCTGCGGGTCATCGCCCTGGGCGGGGTGGTCTACGGCCACTGGCTGCTGACCGACGTCACCTATCACAACGGGCAGCTCGGCGGCCTCGACGCCCTGGGATACGTCAGCTGGGGGCGCTGGGGTACCTGGCTGTTCCAGGTCATGCCGGTCTTCTTCCTGGTCGGCGGATACGCCAACGCCCGGTCCTGGACGGCGCACCGCGAGGAAAGCTGGCCGTGGTGGATCCGGCGCCGCGCCGTGCGCCTGCTGCGGCCGACGACGGTCTACGCGGCAGCGGCGGTTCTCGCGGTCACCGCAGTCAGGCTGGCGCACATCGTGAGCCCGGCCGAGCTGGCCCAGGCCGGCTGGGTCGTCGCGTTGCAGTTGTGGTTCTTGCCCGTCTACCTGTTGCTGATCGCGCTCACCCCCGCGATGCTGGCCGCGCACCGGCGCTGGGGCCTTGCGGTCCCGGCGGCGATGGCGGTCGCCGCGGCCGCGGTGGACGCGGGGGTTCTCCGCCTGCACCTGCCGGTGGTCGGCTTCGCCAACTACCTGCTGGTGTGGGGGACGGTACACCAGTGGGGCTTTGCCTGGCAGGACGGCAGCCTGACGCGTCCGCGGTGGCGTCCTTACGCGCTGGCCGCCCTCGGCGCGCTGGCCCTGGCCGGGCTCCTGCGCTGGACGCCGTTCCCGGTCGACATGATCGGCGACGGCGAGCACGTTACCAACACCACGCCGCCGTCGATCGCGCTGCTCGCGTTCGCCGCCGCCCAGGCGGGGGTGCTGCTCGCGCTGCAGCCAGCCGTGTCGCGGCTGCTGGCCCGGCCCGGCGTGTGGCGGACCGTCACGCGGCTGAACGACAAAGCCATGACCGTCTACCTCTGGCACATGACGCCGGTGATCGTCATCGCGGTCGCGTTCTACCCGACCGGGGTGATGCCCCAGCCGGCCATCGGCACGGCGGCGTGGTGGGCGCTGAGGCTGGGCTGGTTCGTCCTGCTGACCGAGGTGCTCGTGCTGGTCGTCGCGGCGTTCGCCTGGGCGGATCGGCCGTCACGCCCGCCGCCCGCCGGGACCGGGCCGCCCCGGCTCGCCTCGGACGTGGTCCTGCTGGGCGGCTTGGCCGCCGTCGGGGTAGGCCTGGCCAGGCTGGCGATCGCCGGATTCGCCCCGGCCGGAGAGCTGCCCGTGCCGGTCCTGGTCGCTTACGCGGCCGGGCTGGCGGGCGTCGCGGCCGCGCCGCTGCTCG